>DASXTY010000323.1:0-2086 GCA_036505155.1 Polyangiaceae bacterium
TGGGCCTCATCATCGCAGCCTGATCAGGCTACAGGCTACGGACTACAGGCTACAGCAGGACTGCTTTCTAGGGATTGGCCGCGGCCACGAACCAGCAAGTGCTCAGCTCAGCCTCCGACCTGAAGCCTGTAGTCTGAAGCCTGTAGCCTATTTCCCGGGTATGTCGAGGCCCACTCTCGCGCCCACAGCAAATTGCCAGTGCAGGACGGCTTTTCCAGAACCGCTGGGACGATTGGTGTAGACTCCTGAGTCCAGCTCCAGAAATGGGCCGACCCCCAAGGTGCTAAAAACGTACCAGTCGCCACCCACCTGCAGGCGCATCCAGTCGACGCCGGAATAACTCTGGTCGCCGGTCGATGTTCCAATGCTCAGGGTGCGAAATCCGGCTCCAAATTGCAGCCAGGGGTCGAAGCGCACGCCCTGCACCAAGTGATATCGCACAAAAGGCCCCACCGCGAAGCTTGTGAGCGAGCAGCTTCCGCATTTGTTCCCGCCGGAGACCCGGATGCTCTGGCCCCAAATTCCGAGCACCACCGTGCGGCTTATGCCGACGCCGGCGTCGAGTCCCAAAGCTAGACCGGCATCTGCGGCCCCACTTCGGGCGGCCCGATCCCCAAACGGCACTGCTAAGCCGGCCGATCCAAACCCCACAAAGTGCCCGGAGATGGTGTCCAGGGCAGGAGGAATGAGGGGGAGCTCGGCGTCACGGTCTTCGTCCGACGAACGAGCAGGAGGGGGCGCTGGCTCCGAAGGAGGCATCGGCTGCGCGGCTGCCGAAACGGCAAGCAGCCAAAGCGCGGCGAACGCGGGATAACCCAGGCTTGCCATAGTGGCGTGTTACCATCGCGCGCATCGCTTGGGAAAGTCTCGCGAAACCGTTTGGCGTGAGCGGCCGACCTTCCCCAGCCGATGACGCCCGGAGCGCCGCATTCGAACGGGGACGACGTTACCGATGAAACCGTGGAGCTAGAGCGCGGTGGGTCTCGAGGCCCGTGGTTACTGGAAATCGGGTCACAGGAAACATCGGGCGCGACCATCTTGCGAGTCGGGGAGCGAATCACTCTGGGTAGCGGGCGCTACGCCGATTTGCGGGTTTCGGATCCGGCGGTGAGCGCGCGCCATTGCGGGTTACAAGCGGTCGATGGCGGCGTAAAAGTCGAAGATTTCGGATCGACCAACGGGGTCTTTGTAGGGCCTGCGAGGATTGGGGGCGCTGTTTTGCTGGAGGCTGATGCCAGCTTCGTGATCGGCGGCACCAGCGTGACGCTTCGCTTAGCTACGGGCAAGGACCCGGCACGCGAGGCTCTGCCCATCGCTGGTCTGGTCGGCAGCTCCGCCCCCATGCTTCGGGTCGCAGACGAAATCCGCCGTCATGCTCCGCGACGGGCTCCAGTGCTACTTCAGGGTGAATCCGGCACCGGAAAAGACGTTGCGGCGCGCGCTTTGCACGCGCTCGGGCATCGCCCGGGGCTGTATGTTCCGCTGAACGCAAGCGCATTTCCGGAGGGGCTGGCCGATGCAGAGCTATTTGGTCACCTGCGTGGGGCGTTTACGGGAGCCATTTCTCAGCGCGCCGGGGCCTTCGAACAGGCCCATCGCGGCACCTTGTTTTTGGATGAAGTGGCCGAGCTTTCGCCGGCAGTTCAAGTAAAGCTCCTCAGGGTTGTGGAAGATGGGCTCATCCGGCCCATCGGAGCGGCACAGCCGCTGCGGATCGAGGTTCGACTGTTATCCGCCACCTGGGCCGAGCTCGATGAGCGGGTCATGGAAGGCCGTTTTCGCGCGGATCTCTATCACCGCCTGTCCACCGTCGTGATCCGGATGCCCACGCTCAGGGAGCGCAAGAGCGACATTCCGGCGCTGTGTTCAGCCTTGCTCGCCCGGTTGAAAGAAGACGTCGGCCCGAAGCGACTTGAGCCGCAAGCCCTGGCAAAACTGGTGGCTTACGCCTGGCCGGGCAACGTGCGCGAGCTCGGAAGCGTGTTGTACCGGGCTGCAGTGGACAGCGATGGCGATCGCATTGAAGCGTTTCACATCGTTTTGCCGACTCGCTCAGCACGATCTCGGGTCCGCGCGGTCACCGAAC
>DASXTY010000324.1:0-3632 GCA_036505155.1 Polyangiaceae bacterium
ATGTCGAATGCATCGGAGTAGTGAATGAGCCGCATGCGCGCTCGGAGCTCGCCGGGGAGCGCGGCCAGCGCGGAATAGGGCGTGTGGGCAGGTCCCAAGTTGGTTTCATGGATGATGAGCTGGGCTGGCGAAAGAAAAGCGATGAGCTCGGGGTCGAACGCAGTGTCGCTCGAATAGCCGAAAACACGCCCTCCCGCTTCCACCAGAAGCGCGCTGGTTGGGACGTGATGGATGGTGCGATAGCTTTTGATCCGAAATGGACCCACCGTGATATCCGACGACCAGCCCAGAGCAATGTGCTCGAAGTAGCTGTCGAAGCCCATGTCCAGAAACTGGTTGCCGTTCCACAGCGTGCCCATGCTCGACTTCAGGCGCTGGTCCCAGATCGAGGCCCGGACCTCGGGCGAAGTGACCAGGTTTACCCGCTTGCCTTCTACGAAGTGCTTGTAAAACGCAATCCCCTCCAGGCCGTTCATATGATCGCCGTGCACGTGGGTGATGAGCACGTGGTCGATGTCCCAGATGGCGATGGAACGTCCCGACCGTTCGGAAGCGGAACGCAAGACGGAGCGGTACATGTCAGGGCAGTCCACTGCCAGGTGCAAGCCGTCACAGACCAGAAGCAGCGCAGTTGAGTGGTGCATTTCGGAAAACGTGTCGCCAACACCAAGGACCACCACTTCGAACTTAGACATGGACCACGTTCCCTTTCGGGAGAGCGCGGAGCGTCACGCGGGAGCGGGCCTCCTTACTCGTGAAGGGACGTGAGGGCCGAAGCAACCCCTCCGCCATTCGTTTTGTTGACACAGCCGCAGATCCCTTCGGAATGATTTTTCGTGCGGTGGCAGCCAGGACGAAATAGCCCTGAATCGCGGCGACCAGCGCGCTGGCTGCGGCATCGGCAGCCTCGCAAGCAAAAACTCGCTGTTCGACACCGCGGCGGATCACCTCGCTCAGCCTGGCGACCGCTGCACCCAGCGCCTTTTCGAATGCAACCCGAACTTTGGGCTCTCGAAGGGCTTCCCCGCTGAGCAGGATCCAGCAGGCGAGAACTTCGGGGTCGGCGTCGGCCCCGAGGCCCAGATGAAAGTCGATGAATGACGCGACGTCTAAGATCGGATCGCCACCGGCCCGGGTCAAACGTACCTCGAGCTGTGCATCGTGCCGAAGGACCAGGTCGTCCAGCGCCGCGAGCAGGACCTCTCGTTTGTTCTTGAAATGATAGTGGACGAGTCCCGGGGTAAGCCGAGCGGTTTTGGCAATGTCCGCGACCGAGGCTCCGTCGTAGCCCCGCTTCGCCATCACTTTCACCAGCGCCCGCGTGATCTGCGCTCGCCTAGCTTCTGTATTGGATGGCCGGGCCATTGTTTTTAAGTTGGTTAACCAACCTAATAACACGGGGTTCGGACCGAGTCAAGCCCGGGCCTCGCCCGGTGATCCACCGGTTGGCTGGCCTTTGTATCCCTTCTCGGGCTGCCCGGCCCCTTGAATCTGGCCTTACGATATCGGTTAGAAATACCATGAACACGCTCGAAGCCGGGCTTTCGATCCCACCCTCACGAACGGCGGAGCGCCGCGTTCGACCAGGTTCTGCAAGCGGGGAAACAACCATGTCGGATCTCGTCCTATACGACGGAGTATGCGGACTTTGTAATCGCTTGAACTTGTTCATTTTGAAGAGGGACCGTCGCGACCGATTCCGCTTCGCCTCTCTACAAGGCCGCCTTGCGGGAGAAGTGCTGGGTCGTCATGGTCAGGGCACCGTCGATCTGGACACTGTCTACGTCATCGCTGACTTCAATTCGGGGAACGAGCTTTTACTCTCCAAGGCTCGTGCCGTGCTCTTCGTGCTCCGATCTCTGGGCGGAATTTGGTCCCTGGCTCGGCTGCTCGAGCCGCTACCCTCGCGCTGGCTCGACGCCGGCTACGACTTCATCGCCGCTCGGAGATATCGCTGGTTCGGTCGTGCGGAAATCTGCTTTTTAGCTCCCGCGGAGCAGCGTTCGAAGTTTTTCGACTGATCGAATCAGCTCCGGTGAGGGGCGACCGCACCGACCAGCACCACCTCGTGAAAATGGCGCAAGTCGACGATCACGTCGCCTTCAGGCGTTTCCGATACGACGTCGGCAAGCCGCGAGTCCCAGGCCACCGAGCCCCCAAACCAGGTGTGGCGCGCATGCACGAGCTGTAGCGACGTGTCGTCTATTCCGAGGACCTCGAGGTCGATCTCGCCGTCGACCCCGGCCAGCTTCTCCGCGTCATATCCGTAGAGTGGGCTACCTTCGACGATCTTGTGCATTACCGTCCACGCCCGAGAAAGTGCGGGGGCACGCGCGCGCACCAGTGGTAACTCCTCTATGCGGTAGATGACCATGCCTTCGGCGGTTTGGGCCGTGTGGGTGAAACTGAGCCGGAACCGCGCGTCCACGATGTTTCCGCGGCGCTCGTTGCCCACGCGCGCCATCAAGGTGGGCACGCCGTCGGTAAGGCCGATGGCGATACTGGAGGAGAAGATCAGTCGCGCTCGGATCTGTGAGAAGCGCGCGAACACCAGACCCGTCGCCAGCGCAGTGACCACCAGCCCGATTACCGACTCAGCAACCACCAAGAGATTGGCAACCCGCGTCGCCGGATACATGTTGCCGTAACCGATGGTGCCCATGGTCTGCACACTGAAGAAAAAGGCGTCCAAAGCCGAGCCGGCTTGTGCATTGGCCACGCCGCCCAAAAAAAGATAGAGCAGCGCGAAGACGGCGTTGAGCAGCAAGTAGCCGCCGACGATGATGAGCAACGCCGCCCACCACGGCACCCGAAGCAGCGCATGATAGAGGTCGCGGAGCCCGGGCGCAGGCACGCCGACGATATGGACGTTGTAACCCGTTCTTCTGAGGATTTCCCTGCGATGCGAATTTGGCATCCGCGCAGTATAGCGACGCGCTCAGAAGCAGGACCAGCCATGCATAGCCGGTTCCCGACCTCCGATCAGGGCTCGTGTGCCCTTCGCCTCAGACCAACAAGACGTGTAGCACGTTTGGTGATGGCAGCGGAGCGAGTAGAGTTGAGGTTTGGTGTAGAAGGTGCCCCCCCACGCCCGGGTTCGCGTCGTGCTCGCTCGTGCTCGGCCCCGGCAGATATCGCTCTCTAAGCAACTGTGCGAGGTGGCGTGCGGGGCCTGCGCGCGAGCTTGCGCGCGACGGCTGCACGCGGGCTTCCCCCCCAAATCGCTCGCTACGCTCGCTCAGGGGGGGACACGTCGAGGCGAAACATCTCCCGCCCATGTCCACGGTCAGCGCGCAGCCAGCCTGCGCTTCGGCGACCCGCGTGTGCTTGCACTCCTTCATGCGGAGCGCACCACTGATTTCCCCTGCCGCGACGCCGCCTGACGGTTCCCCCACACTTGACTCAACTGTAAAGATGTCCCTTCCTCAAGGGCTCTAGTGCTGCGCGCCTCAAGAGCCAGGGCGTCACCGACGGGGTTGCTCTTTCCGGGCCCGGGTTCCGGGTAACGCGCCGGCTTTGCCAAGGCCCGATAGGGGGGCCTTTCGCGAGCGCCCAGTCGGCATTATTATTCCAGGGTTTCCTCGGAGTCCTCAATGGCATCGCAAAAAGTTCATCTGTTCAATGACCTCAAC
>DASXTY010000325.1:0-5554 GCA_036505155.1 Polyangiaceae bacterium
CCGCACCTGGCTCGATGTAGCTGCCGGTGTCCTTGCTCCCCACAATCCGCGCTCCGGCAATGAGCCCCGGCACGATCCAGCGGTCCGGCTCCAGCAGCAGTGCGAGCTGGGTGAATGACGATCCCTTGGGGTTCTTTTGGACCGCGCTACTGAGATAGTAGCCGGGAATGAATCCGAACTGCGCGCCAACGCTCGGGCGCTGCATGGGCGCGGCGGCGATGCCGGTGGTGGCCGGCATGGGGCCGAGCGTGGTGCAGGCAAGCGCGGGTAGCGCACACACCACCGCGAACACGGACTTGGGTAGCATCATGGGCGCCTATCGCGCCGAGTATGCATGACTCATGCCGCAAGACACAGAAGGCGAAGCTTCTCGGGCCAAAGGGGTGTGGTTCGAATCTTTTGTCTCACCATCGCGCATCCGCAAAACTCCCATCCGCGGAGTGTTGCATTCGAGTCACACTCCGGTGTGAATGTCTCCCTTACGGCCGCGCTTCTCCCTGCGTCGGCGCCGACCTGTCCGGGAGCGGCTTCTTGCGGCCCGAATCGGTGAGCACGAGCGACAATATCTCATCCAGCCGGCTTACCAGATGGATCCGGACTTCGCGCCCGACCTCCTCCGGCACATCTTCGAGGTCTGCCGCGTTTCGAGCCGGGACCAGGACTTCTCGAATGCCGGCACGATGTGCCGCCAGCACTTTTTCCTTGAGTCCGCTCACCGGCAAAATCGTGCCGCGCAGCGTGATTTCCCCGGTGATTGCGACGTCCGACCGCACCGGAACCCGCAGCAGCAACGAAACCACCGCGACCGCAATCGCTGCGCCGGCGCTGGCGGCATCGCGTGCAGCACCCGCTCGTGGGATATGCAGGTGCAAATCCATCGACTTCATGAAGTCGTGATCCAGCTGCAACTGCTCCGACCGTGAGCGCACGAGCGAAACGGCAGCCGAGGCGGACTCCTTCATCACGTTACGAAGGTTCCCGGTTAGCCGAATCTCGCCCTTCCCGGGCATCCGAGTCGCCTCCACGATGAGGAGCTCTCCACCCGCGTCGGTCAACGCCAGCCCCACCGACACCCCGGGGGCCAATTTGCGGTCGGCCAGCTCGGGTAAATACCGGCGGGGCCCGAGTACTTCGTGAACCACTTCGGGAGTGACCAAAAGCTTGGAGATTTGCTCGCCCTCGACCAATCGAACCGCAAGAGAGCGACAGACGGCGGCGATTTCGCGTTCCAGATTTCTGGCACCCGCTTCCTGTGTGTAGGAATCAATGATCACAAACAGGCTTTCTCGGGTAAATTCCAACTGCTCCGCGGTCAATGCATGCTCTTTGAGCTGCTTGGGAACCAGAAACTGTCGGGCTATCTCGAACTTTTCCAGACGCGTGTAGCCCGGTACGACAATCAGCTCCATCCGGTCCAGCAATGCATCGGGAATGCCGCCGCGATAGTTGGCCGTGGCGAGAAACACCACCTGAGACAAATCGAACGGCAGGTCGATGTAGTGGTCGACGAACTGGCTATTCTGTTCGGGATCCAACACCTCCAGCAGCGCAGCCGCGGGGTCACCGCGCATGTCCACTCCCAGCTTGTCCACCTCGTCCAACACCAGCACCGGGTTTTTCACTCCGGTTTTCTTGACCGCTTGAATGATTCTGCCGGGAAGCGCCCCCACGTAAGTGCGCCGGTGCCCGCGGATCTCGGCTTCATCGCGCACGCCGCCCAGGGAAATGCGCCCGTATCGGCGCCCCATGGCTCGCGCAATGGACCGACCGAGCGAGGTTTTGCCCACTCCCGGAGGGCCCTCGAACAGCAAAATCGGACCCTTCTTGTCACGCCGAAGTTGGCGCACTGCGCTGTATTCCACGATACGCCGCTTCACTTGCAGCAGCCCGTAATGATCCTCGTCCAAACAGCGGCGCACGTTTCTCACGTCCACGACATCCGGCGTTGTGCGCGACCAGGGTAAATCCGCCAGCCATTCTAGGTAATTGCGCGTAACCTGATATTCCGCCGACTGGCTCTGCATATCGGTCAGCCGCCCCAGCTGTTTTTTGGCAGTCTTTTCCGCTTCCGGCGGCATCTCGGCACGGGCAATCCGGTCGCGCAGTTGCTCCAGATCTTCGTCCTCGGCGCCTTCTCCCAGTTCCTCTCGGATGCTGCGCAGGTGCTGACGCAACACGTATTCACGTTGGGCCCGGCTCACCTCCCCTTGCATGGACGAGGCGATCTTGTCTTTTACTTTCAGCACCTCGAGCTGTCGCTCCACGATGGCCAGCACCAGCTCGATGCGCACCTTTACGTCGAACGCTTCCAGGATCTTTTGCCGGACCGGAATGCTGGCGTGCTCCTCCGGGAAGTTGGACGCGATGAGATCCGCCAAGGCCCCGGCTCCGCGCACGTTGTCCAAGATGCTGGCCGTTTCTTTGGGAAGATTCGGCATTAGACCCAGCACCTGCCGCATGCTTTCGCGCAGGCGCTGCCCCAGTGCATTCAACTCCTCTTCGGATGGTTGGGGACCGTTGACGCGCTCGACCTTTGCCAGCATATAGGGCTCGAGGCCCAGGGGCTCCACCACGCGACAGCGACCCAATCCATTCAGGACCACGCTGTAATTGGATTGCTTGATTCGAATGACCTTGACCACTCGCGCAAGCGTGCCCACCGCGTACAAGTCGTTAAATGTCGGATCTAGAGTATCCGGGCTCTTTTGAGTAAGAACCCCGATGAGCGCATTATCGCGACCGTGCAACTCCTCGACCAATCGCACGTGTCGAGGCCGACTGACGTTGATGGGAACCACGACCATCGGAAACAATACCGAGTTTCTGACGGGCAGGATGCCGATGGATTCCACGTCGGCACGCCGCGGGGACGGGCGCATGCTGCTCAGACTAGTACGCCCCTGTCGGACGTCCAGTCCGCGCGCGCTTTCTCGGCCACCAAATCCGACTCCGAACCCCGGGCCATATCGCGATGACGTAGAACCGCCCGTAAAGTCGCCGCTTTCGGGCGCTTGTGGTATTGGCTGACGCGTGTGGTTTGGTACCTGCTCGAGGCAGCTCAGCAGCGCTCTCTGGTTGGCGGCTCTAGTCTCCTGTTCTTCTCAAAGCGAGGCTCGCGGACCGAGAGACGCGCTGCAGGCCTACGCGGCCGCCTTGCAGCGTCGGGACTTGGATACGGCGTATCGGCTGCTCAGCAGCGAGGCTAAAAAGAGCATCCCCTTCGATGCTTTCCAGCGCATGGTGACCGAAAACCCGGAAGAAGTTCGGGATATCATCGCTGCGCTGTCCCGACCGGCGGGGCCTCCGCGGGTCACCGCACTGATTACCACGCCCGACGGGCAAACCTTGCTCTTGGTCTACGAAGACGGAGCATGGAAAGTCGACGGGGCCGCCATTGACTTATACAGCCAGGCCACACCGCGCGCTGCGGTAGCCGCCTTCGTGCGGGCCTTGGATAATCGGCGCTACGATATCCTCATGCGGTTCGTACCCGAGAGCAAGCGAGAGGGCCTGAACGCTCAGAAGCTTAAGAATTCATTCGAAGGTGAGCAGCGAGAAGAAATGGATAAGCTCACTCAGGCACTCAAAGCAGCGCTTCCAACGGCTGAAGTCGAGCTTCTCGGCGACCGCGCCACCATGGCGTATGGAGCCGGGGGCA
The DNA here is from genome assembly GCA_036505155.1 of Polyangiaceae bacterium. Lineage (GTDB taxonomy): Bacteria > Myxococcota_A > Polyangia > Polyangiales > Polyangiaceae > DASXTY01. The sequence continues at coordinate 3,659 of DASXTY010000325.1, forward strand.
CGGTGGAACTCGTGCGGGAGCACGGACTGTGGAAAGTCGAAGATTTCCAATGAGCCGCAAAGCTCGGGTGGAACGAAAAACTCGGGAGACTCAGGTATCCATCGAGCTGGACCTCGACGGAACCGGAAAAGCGGTTATTTCTACCCCGCTACCGTTTCTCTCGCACATGCTCGAGCAGTTAGCTCGACACGGAGCGCTCGATTTGCACGTGGACGCTCAGGGCGACGTAAACATTGACGGTCACCACACCACAGAAGACGTCGGCATCGTTTTGGGACAAGCCGTTTTGGACGCGCTCGGCGAGCGAGCCGGGATCCGACGTTATGGTTGGGCGACCTTGCCCATGGATGAAGCACTGGTCACCGCCGCCATCGATCTGTCCGGCAGGCCATTTTTGGTCTGGAAAGTTCCGCTGCCCAAGGCCAAGCTCGGCACCTGGGATGTCGAGCTGGCCGAGGTATTTTTCGAGGCTTTTGCGCGCACGGCGCAGGCGAACCTGCACTTGGTGTTGCATCAGGGTGAAAACCTTCACCACATCGTGGAAATCTGTTTCAAGGCCTTTGCGCGCGCGCTGCGCCAAGCGGTGGAGCCGGACCCGCGTTCACCGGGCGTCCCGTCCACCAAAGGTGTTTTGGTGTAAGCAGGCGTAAAATGCAGATCATCCCGGCTATCGATCTTTTCGACGGCCGCGCGGTACGTCTCCGCAAGGGTCGTTACGAAGAGCTCACGCGGTATTACGACGACCCCACCGTTGCCGCCCGACAATGGTCTGGTCTGGCCTCGCGCTTACACGTGGTGGACCTGGAAGGCGCGCGCGAGGGGCGCCCCATGCAACCAGCGCTCATCGCGCGAATCGTGGCTGCGTTTGGTCCGGGCGTTCAGGTGGGAGGGGGGGTGCGCACGCTGGAAGCCGCCCAAGCTTATTTTGATTTGGGCGTAGAGCGCGTGGTGCTCGGAACGGTGGCAATAGAGCAGCCCGAGCTGGTGCGCGCGGCTGCTGCAGCCAATCCCCACCGCATCGTGGTCGCCTTGGACGCGCGCGGCGGGCTGGTCGCCACGCAGGGTTGGATCGAGCAGTCGCAGGTGCGAGCCGTCGAGCTGGCGCAAGCGCTTTCTGAGCTGAGCTTGGCGGCGATCCTATATACCGACATCGAGCGTGACGGCACGGAGGCCGGACCAAACATCTCGGACACCGCGCTCTTGGCCAAGCAGTGCGCCTTGCCGGTCATCGCAAGCGGAGGAGTGGGAACTCTGGACCATTTGCGGGCGCTTGCCGCTTGTAACGTGATTTCCGCTGTTGTCGTGGGCCGCGCCCTTCACGAGGGTCGCTTCACTTTGGAGCAAGCGCTGAAGGCGGTTCAGTTGCCGTGATCGGACAGCGAAGAACCAAGCCGAGCGTCGGTCGCTGGCGTCCACTGCGCAAGGGAGGGCGCCCTCGAGTCGACCGCGCACAGCGAGCGGAGCGGCGGAGCTCGATCCGAAAGGACGCATTGAATCTGCCGAACCTTTTGACCATGGGGCGGGTCGCCGTCATCCCGGTGGTGTTGTGGCTGCTGGATCGGGGCACCCCCAAGGACTGTGCATGGGCGGCCTTGGTGTATTCAGCGGCAGCCATTACCGACCTTCTGGACGGCTACTTGGCCCGTCGCATGAATGTGGTGAGCGTGCTCGGCAAATTTCTCGATCCGCTGGCTGACAAGCTGCTGGTAATGGCGTCGCTGGTGTGGATGATACCAATGGGTCGGATTGCGGGCTGGGTGGTGGTGCTGTTGCTTGCGCGCGAAATCTCGGTGACCGGTTTGCGCAGCATCGCCAGCAGCGAGGGCGTGGTGATCGCGGCGGGCGGAGGAGGCAAACGAAAAACCGCGCTCCAGATGATCGGCATCTTGTGCCTCA
>DASXTY010000326.1:0-3586 GCA_036505155.1 Polyangiaceae bacterium
CGGGAGCGGACCAACGTGCCCCTCGAAGCGGCGCAAGGCCTGCAGTTTCGGGAACCACCTATTTTCGAACGCGGCGCTCCGGGTCGGAGCGGAGTGTCGCTTAATGGACTCGACGTTCCGCCAGTGAGCGCGGTCGAGGCCTTCGGAGCGCTGTCGCGCGCGCGAGCTGCAGCGCTTCCGGAAGTCAGCGAGCCGGAAGCGATCCGGCATTTCGTTCGGTTGAGTCAGTGGAATTATAGCATCGACACGCAGTTTTACCCGCTTGGCTCCTGCACCATGAAGCACAACCCAAAGATCAACGAGTGGGCGGCGCGGCTTGGCGGCTTTGCCGAGCTGCATCCGCTGACGCCGGAACATCTGGCTCAAGGCACGCTCGAAGTGATGGCCGGGCTCAGCGAGCAGCTGGCGCAGATCGTGGGCATGGACGTGGTGTGTTTGCAGCCCGCGGCGGGTGCGCAGGGCGAGCTCACCGGGCTGATGATGATCCGCGCTTATCATCGCGCTCAGGGGCGCGCACCGCGAAAAGTATTCATTCCGGATAGCGCCCATGGAACCAATCCCGCGAGCAGCGCCTTGAGCGGTTTGGAAGCGGTGCCCTTTGCGGCCGGGTCGGCGGGAATCGTCGAAGCGGAAGCCTTAGCTCGTGCGCTCGATGCAGCTTCCGATGATGTCGCGGCCTTGATGATCACCAACCCGAATACGTTGGGTCTCTACGAGAGCGAGATGATGCGGCTGGCGGAGCTCGTCCACCAGCGCGGCGGACTCGTGTACGGCGATGGCGCCAACCTGAATGCTTTGCTCGGGCGGGCGCGTCCCGGCGACAGCGGTGTGGACGTGATGCAGATCAATCTGCACAAGACCTTCACCACGCCACACGGCGGAGGCGGACCGGGATCCGGACCGGTGGCTTTCAAGCGCGCGCTCGAGCCGTTTCAGCCGTCACCGGTCGTGGTGCGCGAGGGCGATCGGCTCCGGCTGGAGATGTTTCGGCCCCAGAGCGTGGGTCGCGTCCACTCGTTTTTCGGTAACTTCGGGATGATGGTTCGAGCTTACACGTACATCAGTGAGCTCGGGCCGGAGGGCCTGCGGAGCGTGAGCGAGATGGCGGTGCTCAATGCGAATTACCTAGCCCACCGCTTGAAGCAGTTCATTCCGCTGGCGTTTGACGCCCCGCCGTTACACGAAGCGGTGTTTACCGATCGCCGGCTCGAGGCGGAAACCGGAATTCGCACCCTGGATGTTGCCAAGCGCCTCATCGACTATGGCTTTCATCCGCCCACCGTGTATTTCCCCCTGGTGGTGCGGGGCGCCTTCATGGTCGAGCCCACTGAAACCGAAACTAAACAGACTCTGGATGCCTTTTCAGAAGCCGTAGCGGACATCGTGCGCGAAGCCCGGGAAACTCCGGACCTGGTGAAGACCGCTCCGCACCTGACCTGGCTGGGCAGGGTCGATGAAGCGCGCGCCGCGCGCAAGCCGCGTTTGCGCTGGACGCCTCCGGAGCCCGGCCCACCATCAACCCCTTAGCCCGCTTCGTGCGCGCCGATGTCCGGCCCACCGCCGCTGGGCGCCCGGTTGCCGAAGAAATCGCGCTGGCCGGCGTCGATTCCGAACAAAGCCTGGAGGTCGAGGCCCCGGTCGACGGCGGGTGAGCCCGGAGCCAGCATTACGGCAAAAAGCTCCGTGAGCCGCTCCGGATCATCGAGCTGGGGCAAGAGTCGCGCGTCTTGGCATTTCGGGTCGGCAAACAGCCCCACCGGCTTGTTTTCCAACGTTTCCTGACCGGTTGCCTGCCTCCAAGCCTCTAAGCTCGAAAATCCCTGAACTCCAAATGTCTCATCCGGAGACCAATACAGGTTGCCTTGGAACCGGCCCTCCGCGGTGCCTTTTACGATTTCGCCGCCCTTGGGGCCGATGAGCAAGTTGTTCCAGAGGAAAACCTGGTTCATGCCGAGCTCGGGCAAGAAGCGGTCGACTCGCCATTCGCCGACCAGCGTGATGCAGGGGTCGCGGGGACTGATGATGGTGTTGTGATAGACCCAGAGTTGTGTCACGTCTTGCCCCCCGCTTTTTCCGATCCTGACGCCGCCCTCCCGATCGTTGATGGATACATTGTATCGAATGGTGTTGCGCGCGATGGGCCATTGGGATCCGTATTCCCACACCAAATACCCGCAGCTGTGATTCTCGTACGAGTAGTTGTATTGCAGGATCGAGTCGCGAGTTCCGCCGTCAAAATCGAAGCCGCCGCCGTCGCCGGAGGTGCTCTTGTTGTGATGGGCGATGCAGAACTGGATGGTCACGCCGCTCGAATCGTGACACCAGATGCCCACCGGGCCGTTTCCCTGTCCGCCTCGCGGTTGGTCCCAGCCATTGCCTGAAGCTTCACAATATTCGACCAGCGAGTCGTCCGCGCCCGAGAGCAGGATCCCGTTGCCGCTGTGATTGTTGAGGATGGTGGGGTCGCCCGGGTTGTTGATAGCTCTACAGTGGTGAACCCGGATGCGGCTGCCGCTCACCAGAATGCCCGCAAATCCGTTGTCGTGGGCGTATACTCGGTTTATCTCGAGCTCTTCGCATTTTCGAGCTTCGATGCCCGCGCGCTGGAAACCAAGGGCTTCCACGTCTCGGATGACGGCGCGCCGGCACCGCTCCAGAAGCACTCCGCGTCCTTGCTGATTGCCCGACTTTCGACCGACACCCTTGAAGATCAAAGTGCTGACCGTGAGCCCGTGGAGCTCCTCCGCCGCCAGCCCGTGGCTCGCGCCACCATCGATGGTTGCCCGGCCCTCACCAAAAGAAGAGACCGTCAACGAGCCGAGCTCTGGACCGCGCAACCGAAGGGTACCGGAAAAAGTCTGATTGGCGGCGAACCGGATTTCATCCCCTGAGGCGTATCGACCGCGATTGACCCGTTCCACGGTCTGCCACGCGGTGGAGGAAGTAACGCCGTCGAATGCGTCGTTGCCTCCGCGTGAATCAACGAAATAGGTCGTCATCGGTGCTCGTGCCGACCAGCGGGAAGGTTCAAAGCCTGGTGCCGGCGCATGCGGCGGGCGTTGCCCAGGATTTCCTTGGGTCCAACCCGTTTTTCGGCGTTTTCTCCGAACACGTTTTCCCAGCGGCCGGTCGAAAGGTCGAGGTACGAAAAATAGCCTTCCGGACGCACCGCATAGCGATCCAGCGGCAGGCTCATGTAGTTGGTGCGGGTTTGTACCGGATGCGGAAGCTCCGCAAAGTAGAGCGGGGTGACGAAGTTCGAAACGGCGACCCCGTCAATCGTGTACGTGTCCGCTTGTACCGGGTCACAAACTTCGTAAGGACGCAGCACGCTGGCTCGGGCCTTGTGCGGATGCGGTGCGACCACCAGCAAATTGACGTCCGGGTCCGCGATCAGCTCCAACACTTCATGCGACAGCGTGGTCGACCAAGCTTCGCCAACTTTCTCCGCAACGTCGGTGAACACGAATCCGAAGGGCACCCCTCGATGGTTCATGTCGTGATAGCCGACCGCATCTTTTACTTTTTGGGGATCGTCGTCGGTTTCGCCGACGTACAGGATCACGTCCGCGAGGTTCAACTCCGG
>DASXTY010000327.1:0-2710 GCA_036505155.1 Polyangiaceae bacterium
GATTGGATCGTCTACCGGGCGGCCACACGGACCCGGCTCCTCTCTTCGCCAGCTCCAGCACGAGTTGTCGAAAACGCGTATGCCACGCGCCTGGAGTCCCGCTGCGTCGTCATAACGCAGAAGAATCGTGCGAGACGGCCTGGAGGGCGAGGCACGCAAGAATGGAACCTCGACAACGGGACTCCATCGCGGGGGGCCGTATTCGGTTCCGATATCGTTCGCGGAATCCGGGTGCGTCGGTGCCGGCGCGGGCGCCGGTGCCGACCGCGGAGGAGCTTCGCCGCTGGCACGCTTTTGGGAGGGCGAGCGGCCGCGCGGGGCTCCCTCATAATAACTTTCATCGCGTTCGGAATCCCACCAGCCGGAGGGCGGCGGAGGCGGCTCGGGGCGTGCACGGCGCTCGGTGAACAACGCCACACCGATCACCCCCACATTTTCCGGCGTTCCGCGGCGTGCGGAATAGCTGTTGGGCACATCGGTAAAACGGAACTCCGCCGCGCTTTCCAAACTGCGCCGGAAACCATCCACGACGACGCTGTCGAAGGCGTTCACCAAATACCCGCGGTGGTGGACATAGTCGGCAACTTCCCCGCTCACCGCATCCCGGCCGTCGACACTCACCACGGCTTCCACTCGAACCGGCGATTGGTTTGAGATGCGAATCCGATAGCGCTGCCCCGCCTCTCCCAACACAAACGACCCGCCACGCCCGGAGTAAACGCGCAGCGGTTCCCCCCATTCATTTTCCAAGGTCACTGAAAGGTTCAAGGAAGGCTGTGGAGGCCTTCGCTCCAGTGTCCACCGGTCGGGAGGGCCATCGGCAGACGCACTCGAACAAAACAGCAATAAGATCGAAATGCCCCCCGCACACAGCCCGTGGAAAGCCCTGGTGAATGTCATGGGAAAATCCTCGCTTCCCAGTCATACGGATGGACCGCACCGACGATCTAAAGAACGGAACGGGTGCCGCGATGGGCCTTTCATCGCCTTCGAATCGAGTTCTTTGCACATGGGTTGGCGGGAACTGGCTCTTGTCATTGCCATTGGGGTGCTGATATGAACCCCTAGACCAAAGACCCCACAGGGGGGGACTTAAGGACACCAGGATGGCTGCAAGAAGAAAAAGCTCCAACATCTCTAAGTCACAGTTCGTACGGGACCTGCCCCCGAAACTGTCTGCCAAAGAAGTCGTTCAAGCGGCCGCAAAGCGGGGGATGAAGCTGAACGAGAAATACGTGTACAACGTGCGCTCCGCCGCGAAGATGAAAGGCAAGCGCAGGGGTCGCTCGGTAGCCCGTTCGCCGCGCGCAGCCGGTGGGGATCGACTGGAGCTGCAATTGAGACAGACGATCGCACAGGTGGGCCTGCAGCGCGCCCGAGCGATCTTCCAGGCTGTGGAATCCGCGTTTTTGGGTCGATAACGAAAGTAAGCCCCTCTGGCCGGCGGTTATCCACCAGGAGGCCCACCTCCAGCCGCTCCCCCGCCCGGTTATGGTGCGCCACCGGGCGGATTCGTCCCGCCCCCTTACACTCAAGGCGGGTACGGTTACCCTCAGCAGGGTCCCCCACCCGATGCCGGTGGTTCGCGCCAATGGTCGGCATCCCAGGTGCTCGAGTTTGGTTGGCGCGCCGTGACCGGCGACTACGTAAATGTGGGTCTGCCACTGGTCACTGCATTTTTTGTGATTTGGCTGATAGAGGGTGGGTTCGCTTTGGCACGGGCGGTTTTGACCCAAATGGCCCGCGAGTTTGGGGGCACCCTGATCGGCCCGTTCACGTGGGTCGACGTCGGTTGGTTTCCGGTCTCCTACCTCATCGGATTGGCGCTTCAGGCTTTCATTCTGGGGGGCGCTGCACGCTTTTCTCTGGACGTGGCGCGCGGCCAAAAACCCGAATTCGGCGTGGTGTTCAGCGGCGGGAACTATTTTCTTCCGATGTTCGCCGCCCATCTGATTGCCAGTATCTGCGTGGGGCTGGGTTTAATGTTGTGCGTGGTGCCGGGCATTATCCTGTCTGTCGGATGGATGTTGGCCACTCCCCTCATTGTGGACAGAAACCGAAGCGCAACGGTCGCGCTCAGAGAGAGTTGGCAGCTTACCAGCGGTCAGCGCCTGGACCTATTTGGGTATTTGCTGCTGATGGTGGGGGTCGCCATTTTGGGTTTTTTTGCCTGTTGCCTCGGACTCGTTCTGCTGTCGTTACCGGTCATCGCAGTGTCGTCTGCATCTCTCTATATCCGGTTGACCGGTGAGCCGATCCGCACTGTTTAGAGTTCCGCGGTCAGCGGAAATTGTTACCTACACCGCGCCATCGGGTTCTTGTTGACGGCGTACACGCAATGTCTATGCTCTCTCGTCATGAGGTGCAGGTTAACCAATTCGATAGGTCTTTTCGCGTTGCTTTTGGCAGGCTGTGGAGGCTCAGCACCTCCTCCCAAAGAACCCGGCGAGGCGCATCTCGCCGACAGCGAAACCGACGTGGATCAGCCCGAGCTCGCTCAGGGAGGCAAAAACCAAAGAGCGGGCCACGACAAGTCCGGTGCCTCGGGAGAGAAAGGCGCGGCGGCCCAACCGAAGTTCACCGAAGACATGACGGTTTCGCAAGCCATCGACGCAGTGCCCCCCGGATCCGCACGCGTCAACATCGATCCGGAGACCCTGGCGATCCCGCTTCAGAACCCCGCGCTGTATGAGCCGTGCAAGCTTCCGCC
>DASXTY010000328.1:0-1584 GCA_036505155.1 Polyangiaceae bacterium
CCGAGAATCGAGCTGCAAAAATGAGCAGTAATTGTCGCGGTGTGGCGGTGTGCCTGTGCCGGTCCAGCGATTCATCCAGCGGAAATTGGGCACTTTTCGTGCTCTCAACCCCGGACTTCTCACCCGCGTTTCGAGGCAGATGACGGCGGACCCTGAGTCAACTATTCGATCGCAACGCAGACTTCGATGATCTCGCCCGCACAGAACGCACTCCTCCCGTCGCTCCGCGCACTCTCGCGGAGCCGGTCGCACCAGCGCGCCAACTCAAGCGGCGACTTTGAGCGTCACGACCGGAAGATGAGGCCGCCCTTCGAAGCCTGTCACGAAGAGCTCGAGCGTCTTGCCACGCGGCGCTCGGAGCTCGCTCGGTTTCGCGGGATACCTCGCCCTCGGTTCCAAGCGCGGCGCCAGGCGAGCGGGAGTTTCGCCATGCGATCGCTCGCTTGGCGTCCCGCCGTTCAATCCCTGGGCTCTGCTCGGGCGATGCTCGTTGTACCAACTCACGAAAATCTTCATTTCGCACTGCATCCGAGCGAGCGCAAACGGCACCAGGGGCAGTCTGTAGAGGCCCTCGCGCTTCAATGTCCCGATGAATCGCTCGATGCCGCCAGCGAGCCGTGCTGCCCGATGGCTCCGAAACGTGGCTTGACGCCGTGTTCAGCGCACCAGTTAGAATAGTCCGTTTGAAACTGGCTGCCCCGATCAGTGACCGTGTACTTCGGAGCACTTCCGCTGCGCCGGGCGGTCTGGTCGAGCAACGCGCAGATGTCGGCACTGCTCGGATTGCGCTTGAAGACCTCGAAGCCAACGACGGCACTGGAGAAGTGATCCAAGACCGTAGGTAATTCGAAGAGTCGGGCTGCCAAACGGCAGACTGGCAGCAGCGTTAGTGCTTCGGACGGGTGGTCTGCAGCCGGTCTGAGCGGGTGTGAATTGGCTTTTTCGTGGACTGGGCAATCATAGCGCACAGGTTCAGGCTGAAGGGCGCGCTAGCCGGCCCTGCGGCCTCTTTGGGGACCCCCGCGTTTTGCTATTGGAACAACTGCCCCTGCTCGGTGTGCTTTCTGCGCAGCTGTCGACTCGAGAAGTAAGGTGGATCTCGGGCAGGGGGGCGGACGGGCGGCTCGGTGGGTTCGCCTAGATGGCGCAGCAAGCGGGTAATGCTCCGGGTCGCGCTGACCAGAGCAACCAGCCGCATGGGCGCTTGGCAGCGGGGGCAAACTTCAACGTCGATCTGGAAGGTTCTTTTCAGAAGCTCAGCCCATGGGCGATACCTCGACCGTGCACCATCAGCCGGGACCTGTTGTGACTGCGTCGGCTGCGCGTGGTCTGGCTTGAGCGTCGGAACAACTCGCGGACGCCAAGCACAGTGTGCCGAGAGCACACCGAAGTAACGCACCGTGTGTTGCTTCGGCGGTGCACCGAGATGCACAGCCTGCACAGAAGCGACAACGGACCAGATCAATGGCGACGGTGCCGTCACCGAACGGCTTCTCGAGATGACCGCCATTGACAGCCACAGCCATGACGGGCGCAAGCGATGACAACGCCTACTTCCCCCTGCCGCGCGGAGCGCGGGCCCGC
>DASXTY010000329.1:0-7298 GCA_036505155.1 Polyangiaceae bacterium
CTCTGGAGTTTTTGGGGCAGCGACCCATATGGCCCGTCCGCGCGCTCATTGGTCACACTGTCGCGTCGACCGCCTGTGCCGCAGTGGCGGCGTACTTCTGGACGGGATCCGCCGAGAACGTAATGGCGCGCTGGGGCGGAGCTACACGGCGCCCGCGCGGTAAAGTACTGGTCAGGATTGTGAGCGTCGCGGTCGGCACTGCAGCGATCGTTATTCTCGCCTTCGCGGTCAGCCGCAAAAATCCCACCAAGACCAACGCAAACCCGCTCGACACGCCCCCCGACACGATGGCGACGCAGCACTATCGGTTCACCTACCCGCGCCCTTTTCGTCTCCGAGTACAGCGCCTGGCAGCGCAGGCAGATGCCCTTTGCGAACGCGGAGCCGCTGCGCTGAAAGCTGACTGCCCCGCCAAAATTAGCGTCGATTTGACGCGCGCGAGCGATACGCATGCCGGAAGCGCGGCTCTTGGCACAATCCGGATCGATCTGACAGCCCACCTCGACGAAGCAACACTCGAACGAACCCTTGCGCACGAGACCGTTCACACGCTGGTCGCTGCACAGACTCGAGGCCGCGCGCTGGATGCGGGCGCGCTGCGTTTTTTCGATGAAGGCCTGGCGGAATTCGTCGCACTCAAGCTGCTGCCTGACGAAGCGACGGCGCGTGCCCGCGTGTTCCGAACCGTGCTCGCGCGGCAGCGCTTGAACATCGGCTTGGACGTCATCACGGATTATGAGCGGCTGAGGCGCACGGCAGATCAGGACCTGGTTTACGACTTCGGGCTCACGTGGTTGAACGCGCTGGTCGTAACCTGCGGGCAAGGCGCACCGGCGGCTGTAGTTCTCGCTCTATCCCGTACCGATAAGAACGGCCTCGATGGAACGGCATTCTGGCGTGATACGCTACGGAAAGCCGGGTGTGGCTGGGACGCCGTTGCGGCACAATGGAACCTGATGCAGGACGCGGAGCTCGGGCGACTCAAGGGCGAGCTCGACCGTGTTCCCGACCTGGTTGGTAGTGTTGCGCGCAGGGATGCCGATTCAGTGGAAGTCGTCGGTCGCCTCGAGGGCACTCCACCTCCCGACGCCGCGTACCGGCTGAGGCTTCGCGACAATGATTCGGAACCAGAAAGTCGCTATCGCACCTTTGTCGGCGAGGTGACATCGGACGGGGCCGTTCACTTCGAGATTCAGCGATACGAAATCTCCGGTGAGCGTTTTCAGTTTCAGCTGGGCCTGCAATGGTCGTCCCTGGGCACCACGCTGACGCACTTCGAGCGCTGGCAAGACGGTTAGAGCGTTTCCCAAAGCCAAAAAAACAAAGCCAAAAAACGGCCTCGGGTTTGACCCGCCATTGCGCTGGTGACCGCGCTTTTGTTCTGGCTTGTCAGGAAGTAGCCGTCTAGCAGGGCAAAAGACCTGGTTGTGGAACACCGGGACTTCGGTTTAATCTCAGCCGCTGAAAAGGAGGCTACGATGGCAGGCGCACTGAGTTGGTTAAAATCGGTCGGGGGTCTGGTGCTTCTCGCGCCATTGGCCTTCGGCTGCGGAGGTAGTTCGGACAATACGACCTCGAGCGCAGGTGGAGCGGCTGGGTCCGGTGGGAGCACCGTTGGCAAAGGGGGAACGGGTGGAGCGGTTGGGTCCGGTGGGAGCACCGTTGGCAAAGGGGGAACGGGAGGATCGGGCGGCGGCACCAGCGGCAAGGGCGGCACGGGAGGATCGGGGGGCGGCACCATTGGCAACGGTGGCACGGGAGGATCCGGCGGCGCATCGAGCGGGCTCTGTCAACCAACCGATACTTTTGCGTACGCGGGCACCACGTACACCGAAGCGGTCCTCGTCAGCACAGATCCCGTCCCGTGCGATGCTTGGATTTACGGCGAATTCTACCCGAACGGCAACCTGAGCACTACACCCACCATCGGCGTCGCTATGTTCTGGGGCTACAGTGCGACAGCGGCCGCGTATTACAATAGTTTCGTCTACCTGGACTTATACGGCCCCGCGCCAACCAGTTTTCCCGCAACCTACACGCTCACCGACACCTTGTCGACGAACCCTGGCACTGGCGACCTGACCCTCATTCTCAATGATACAAATACAATTTGTGTCGCCTCGGCGGGGACGGTCACGCTCACCCGCTTCGACGCCGTCGGTGGTAAGATCGAGGGCACGTACACCGCCAGCGCCGTGATCGACGGGGGCTCGATTTCGGGGACCTGCCCGACCTCCCTCCCGCAGAGCGCGTTCAGTGCCACACGCGATCCCGATGGATGATCGCGAGAACCTGAAGCTTTCTAGGGCCTTCTCCGTCAGCTGAGCGTTACGAATTCAATCAGTGGTTGTGGGATCGGGGACGTTTTGGATATGGCGGCTCGAAGTATTCAGATTTCTCTCGAGGAAAAGCTATTGGAAGAGGTGGATCAAGACCCCGAGGTTCGTCAACACGGTCGTTCTGCAGTCATTCGGCGAGCCTTGCGCGCATATTTGGACCTGAAGCGTCGTCGAATGATCGAACTGGCGTACGACCGCGCCTATGAAGGTAAGGCGGATGAAATCTTGGAGGAATTCGGCGATCTTCTGAGGGGGCAGGCATGGCCCAGGGAGTGAATCGGGGCGACATCTGGATGTACCGTTTTGCACATCCGGACAAACACCGCCCGGTTCTGGTTTTGTCCCGCCAAAGGGCGCGAGGCCAGAATCGAACGGAAATGGAGTGCAGACGAATGCGCGAGCTTCTCGGGTGCGCCGTCACTGCGCTGGTGTTGAGCATCGGGTGCGGCGGCTCGACCGAAAACACGTCGGGGGGTAGCGAGCGCGGTGGTGCTGGTATCGGCGGAGGGCCGGGATCGGGCGGCGGCTCCACGGGCGGCAGCCGCTCGGTGGGCGGAAGCGCGAGCGGAGGCATCTCGAGTAGCGGTAGCGTCGGAACCGGAGCTACGGTGTCCGGCGGAGCTACGAGTGGTGGAGTCAGCGCAATCGGCGGAAGCGCGGGGGCTTGGTCAGAGCCGATAGTGGGCAGCTGCGGCGATCTCACGGACGAGCAGCTCCGCGCGCTTGTCTACGGCGGTCCAAAAGTGCCGACCGGCTACTTCAACGACGCGCCCGCCGGGGCGATCCTCAGCTGGGACCCAGTGTGCGCGAACGACCTGAACTCCGCACGCATGTCGGCGGCGCAGGCCCTGCAGGCGCCGTTCACGGAATCAGAGCAAAGTCCATTCTACTTTGAGTTTCAGTCTACCGGTGGCCCCTATCCGCGCGTGTACCGCGTAACGAAGTGTAGCTTCTGGGATGGCATGCGCCTGGGCTCGTTCTCTTTGAAGGAGCTTGCTGGGTATCTGTGGTTCATTTCGAACCACAACGTGACCGGCAACTTTATCGTGACTGGCGTCGAATACGTGGGCAACGCTACCTGCTGGTTCACACTCTGCCAGGTCATGACGGTTTACGGCGATTTCGGGGTGTGCGACGAAATTTCCCTGTACGAGCGCTCGTACAGCATATCCATTTCGGACGGCACGGTGATGGTCACCAGCGACATGTTGGTTCGCACCATTCAGGGACAGTGTCACTAAACAGCTAAAGGCTTCGTTGCCCAGAGAAGGACATACGCCCTAACTTCAGAGACCGGCCCCCGGCGAAGATCGTTCTCCAGGCGCTCCAAACCGGACGCGAAGGCTTCTGGTGAAATGAGATGAAGCGAGGACATCGCCTTAGCAGCATACGCTTCGGCGCTGGTGAGCTGGCTCTCGAGCTGAACCTGGGATTTTCGCCAGTGGATAAATCCCGCCGAACTGGAGAGGCCTTTTAGCTGCTGAACCGAGGGATATCTTCCTAGCTCGACGTCTACCGTCTCAGGAAAATAGGTCGACTGGGGGTGTCGGCCTCTAATGATCTCCTCTGAATCCGTTACCGTGCACAGACTTCCGCCCGGCTTTAACACCCGATACGCCTCTGCAAAGTATGCGCCGCGATCGTCGATATGATGAATCACATCGATCGACAGAACCAGATCGAAAAAATCCGATGGGCACGGCAGGCCTTCTCCACTCCCCAGCAGTAGCTGCGCTTCGGGACACCGAGCTCGCGCAACGGCCAGCATGCGCTGGGATGGGTCGACTCCCCAACACGTGCAGCCGGTGAGAGCATACAGAGCCGCAAGGTAGTTTGCGGTACCGCAGCCCACTTCGAGCAGCTTTGTTTCGGCACCAACGCGCCTGGAAATCTCCTCGAGCACTCCTGGATGGCAAGCTCGATGCCGAGCGTATTGGTCTGCCATGGGATCGTAATCCATCGTTTCGCAGCGTATCACTTGGCGTCGATTGCAGACGCCGCTAGATTGTGCGCGTGCCGATCACGGTGGTTTCATGGGGCGAGCTATTGTGGGATTTATTCCCGGACGGGGCGCGACTCGGCGGGGCCGCGGCCAATGTGGCATACCACGCGTCTCAGCTGGGCGCGGAGGTGATACTGGTTAGCCGCGTCGGCGCTGATGAGCTTGGGGCAAGAGCTCGGAGTGAGCTCGAGGCAGCGGGCGTGAACCCGAGTTTTATCCAGGTCGATCCCGAGCGCCCGACCGGCACGGTTCGAGTGGAAATTCGGGACGGCGAGCCACAATACAAGATCGCCACCGAAGTTGCTTGGGACCGAATTGGCTGGAGCCAAGACTTGTCGAAGGTGATGCAGCGCGCCTCTGCCGTTTGCTTCTCGACCCTAGCTCAGCGCTCGCCGCCCGGTTTTGACGCCCTGAGGGGCGCGTTCGCAGACCTGCCGGCAAGCGCGGCGCGCATCTGCGATCTCAATATTAGAAAGCCATTCATTAGCCCGGCGTTGATGGAACAGGCGTTGGCGCTCGCGACGGTGGTAAAGCTCAACCAGTCCGAGGCACAACTGCTGGCGCAGCTGTTCGACGTTTCCGATCCAATCCAGTGGCTGCTTGGCCGAGGCGCTATTCACACCGTCGCACTCACTCGCGGCGCCCACGGGTCGCTATTGGTTCGGCGAAGCGAGCACGTGGATCATCCAGGCCTTGCGCTGACTTCGAACGGCGGCGACGCGGTTGGGGCGGGAGATGCATTTGTGGCGGTGCTGGCAGTCGAGCTCGCGCGCGGCACCCCGCTCGAGGTTCTTTCAGAGCGCGCGAATCGTTATTCGAGCTACGTCGCATCGCAGTCCGGAGCGATGCCGCCGATGCCAGCTTACTTACGTAACACGTGAGCCGAAGCTGCGTGACGCCCGAGCTCCCCGCCGGGCCGCACGACGGAGCGGCAGAAGCAACGCGCCGAGTGCATACAACGTGATAATGACCCGGTGATGCCTGTGTCGGGCTCGAACCGTGCACCCGGAGCCCGCTCCCGACGAGTCCCCCGAGCAGCCCGAGCCGGAGGAAGAATCGCCCGAGCAGCCGTCACCCCCTCCCGAAGGGGAGGAAGAATCGCCTGAGCAGCTGTCACCCCCTCCCGAAGAGGACGAAGAGTCGCCCGAGCAGCCGTCACCGCTCGAGCTGGATGATGAGTCACCTGAGCAACCGTCGTTGGATCTGGAAGACGAAGAGGAATTGCCCGAGCAACCATCGTTCGATTGCGAAGAAGAGGAATTTCCGGAGCAGCCGCTGTCGCCGTTTCCGGAGGGCACTGGTTTGGGAGGGGGTTCCGGGTGGGCCGTGGGGATCGGTGGGCCCAGCTTGTCGTCCGGAGTGACGGGCGCGGTTACCGTCCCGCTCCGTACAGGGACCGTGGAGCACCCGGTACTGTCGATGCCGGTCGCCCGCACGATGGGGTAAACCGCGATGTCAGCGGAAGAAGCCAGCGGTTGCGAGAAGTTGGTGGGAAGCCCTCGAAGGCGCGTGATTCGAGCCTGGTCACGGGGAATGCCTTCGAGCGCCAGGGTGAAATCGTCCGGTTGAGTCGCGGGCTGAGAAGGGTAACTTTGGGCGATTGGGCTAATCGCTCCCGCTCCGTCCGGGAGCAGCTGCCAGCTGAAAATAGGTTCATTCCCCGCTGCTTCGAAGACCCACTGATTGAGCACACTGGTGGTTCTTTCACGACGCACCAGGTAGTCGCTGCGCGAAGAGGCGGAAAGCCATACCGTCCCCAGCGAATCAGCCAGCCTTACACTGATTCCACCAAGAAGCATTTCCGAATCCGCGATTAACCACAAAGTGGTTGCCACGCCCTGGTTCGGTACGAATGAGTCGAGAGCTTTCTCGCTTTTCGCATCGTGGGTCCATCGCAGCGTTGGCGTCGAGCCATTGACTCCTGCGGCAAACGACATGGCGACGAAATGGGTGGTCGGAGGCGTTTGGGCTAGGAGCTCCTCATCCTTGCTCGAGAGCGCAAAGCTTCTCTCCGCGACCCAGGTTCGCAGGTCCCGTTGGGAGGCGAGGTCAGACAGGTCAAGCGGGTCGATGCGCAGAGACGCCCAGGGCTGCGCGGTGTTTTCCACAGGAATTTTCCCGGTGCCCGCATCAACACACGCGCTGTCATTGCCCGCCGGAGGCATCACCCGAGGCGCCGTGGCGTCGTCCAAGCTGTCAAGCCAGTGCTCGCCCGGGAAGTCGAAGACTGCGCCGCCGGGCATGCCAACGATGAACGCAGCCGGCGAGCTTGTCCCGAATTGAAATGACATCCAAACGGTCCACTTTTGCGCGAAGGCCACTGCGACGCGATGCTCTTCCACCTTGACCGGCTCGCCTTCCGAGGAGGCGAGCACCAGCACCTGTCCCCGCGCTAGAGGCGCGCTGCTCATCGCCAGCAAAAACGAAGCCACCATGAGGAGGATTCTGCGCACACTTTCCTCGCTCAGAAGTGCCCGGTGGCGGTTGCGGAAAGGACGGTACGCCGAAGGGCAGCGCTTCCCCCGGAGGAGTTCTGCGCCTCGAAATCCAGGTCGCGGTGGAAAATGAACCGCGCGTTTGCTCCAACAGAAAACCACGGCACCACCCGAACCTGAACGCCGCCGGCGAAAGCCAAAATCCCCAACCAGGCGTCCCGCGCGCTCACACTCCCATCGCTCGAGCTGCGCTGTGCTCGAGCGTGAGACTCTCCCAAAGCAGCTTCGCCAAGTAGCCTCACCGGACCATATATGGGTAGGTAGACGCGCAGTCCCGCCGCCGCATCGAAGAACTCCCGTTGTGTCCGCCAAGTGAGCGTGCCCTCCCCGCCGCCTTCCGATACCCGGCTGCCCGCTATCAGGCCGATCAGATAGACGCGCAGCGGGTTTCCAGGGAGCATCCCACCGGCCCCGATCGCGGCACCCAGCACCGGGCCTCCCGCGGGCAACAGCAGCGTTCCC
>DASXTY010000330.1:0-6687 GCA_036505155.1 Polyangiaceae bacterium
CGTTACACGGTCGAAGGTTTGGCGCGTCAAGCTAACCTGACGCCTTCCGGATTCGCCCGTTTGTTCAAGCACCAGATGGGGGAGTCTGTGATCGAATACGTGCTTCGAACCCGCCTCAGGGAGGCGGCCAGATTGCTCGAGCACACGCCGGCCCGAGTCAAAGAGATCGCGTATGCGATGGGCTTCAGCACCCCGTATCACTTCTCCGCCATGTTCAAAAAGCGCTATGGGAAAAGCCCTCGAGCCTATCGCGAGCGCATTCGACCGCGGCCGGCTTGACCTGCGCTGAGCGAACTTTTATCGGCGCCACGAAGCGCCGGGCGTTACCGAGTCCTTGTATTGCCTGGGAGATATGCCCATTACCCGCCGGAAGGATCGGCAGAAATCGGATAGGTCGACAAAGCCGTGCGCGACTGCGATTTCTTTGATGGAGGCGCGCTGCGCTCGACTGGGTATCGCCCTGTGACGCGATTCATACTAGAATAAGCGATATAGTCAAGTCGGGTTCTCCGAGTGGCGTGGCGCTGCTCGATGCCCTGCGACCGCGGCGGTCCCCATGAGTCAAATCACAAAAACCCGAATCGAGCAGTTCCAGGAGCTCGGCTACTTCGTCACCGGTGTCGTTTTCGACCCGCACGAGCTGGATGAGCTGGCTCAAGATATGGAGCGAGTCTACGAGGAGGATCTGGTAGAGCTCGAAAGGAACGGAACTCCCGAACAGGTCGAAATGCACAAGAATCAGCGTTCGTACGACCACTTTCATGAGCGCAGCCCGGTAGCCCGACGGTTCGTCAAAAAACCGTTCTACTGTGAGGCTTCCCGCACTTTCATCGGCGATGAGGTGGACCTGTATTGGAATCAGGCCATGAGCAAACCGCCGGCCCGCGGTCGCACCTTCGGCTGGCACCAGGACTCGGGCTACGCCGTGACCGAACCGCTACACTACATCACTTGCTGGACGGCGGTCTCAGACTCGACCATCGACAACGGTTGCGTGTGGATCATCCCGGGGTCTCATCGCTGGGGCTTGCTACCGCACGTGCGACAGCCGAGCACCGCGGATACCTATCCGGGCTTGACCGCCCAATTTTCCGATGAAAGCGGTGCGATCCCGGTGCCACTGCGCGCCGGGCAGGTAGCCATTTTCAGCTCGCTCATGCTGCACAAGAGCGGCCCCAACACGAGCCGCTCCATTCGACGCGGTTTCATTCCGCAGTACCACGTGCCAAACCCGTTGCGCATCGACAACGGCGAGGTATTTGGCGATTGCTTTCCCATCCTCAGAAATGGAAAACCGGTCGAAAGCTAGCGCCATCGCCGCCGGCAAAATCCGGGTCCGAGCTGCGCTAGAATAGATGCATGACCGACTCCGCGTCCGCTCCTATGGAGTCGACGCCCTCGAAGGGTGCGCTTTGCGCAGTTGCCGCAGCAGCCCTGTTCGGCGTGAGCGCACCGCTGGCCAAGCTTTTGGTCGCCACCATCTCTCCCCTGCTACTTGCCGGGCTGCTCTACCTCGGAGGGGGGCTGGGGCTCGCCGCCGTGGGACTTGCCACTCGTGGGAAGGTCTTTCGAGGTGAGGCGAAACTTCGCAAGAGCGACGTTGGCTACCTATTGGCCATCATGGTTCTCGGCGGCGTCGTCGGTCCGGTGCTCATGTTGTTCGGGCTCCGAGCAGTCTCCGGTGTCGCCGGCTCGTTGCTACTGAACCTGGAGACAGTATTCACGATTCTCTTGGCCGTTTATTGGTTCCGAGAGCACATCGGCGCTCGCGGTATCATCGCCACGACTCTGGTCGTAGCTGGTGCCGTCATGTTGGGGATTGGACCAGGTGGGCTCCGCGCGCCCTGGACCGGTGTGCTAGCCATCGCCGGAGCGTGTGCGTGCTGGGCGGTCGACAACAATTTGACTCAGCGCTTATCGCTTCGAAACCCGATCGCGGTGGTCCGTATCAAAGCTCTGAGCGCCGGGGCCTGCACTCTGGGCATCGCGCTCGCAGCAGGCGAAGTGCTCCCAAGCTTCAAAGTTCTGATTTTAGCCCTGTCGGTCGGAGTCGTCTGCTACGGCATCAGCATCGCGCTCGACATGTACGCGCTTCGCATCCTGGGCGCGGCTCGCGAAGCGGCATATTTTGCCACAGCTCCGTTTCTTGGCGCGCTAGCAGCCATCCCAATCCTCGGGGAGCGCCCCGGGCTGCCTCATTTGCTATCGGCGCTGTTGATGGGTGCGGGAGCTTTCTTGCTGATTCGCGAGCGGCACGGGCACCTGCACCGGCACGAAGCGCTCGAACATGACCACGCTCACGTCCACGACCAGCACCACCGGCACCAACATGAAGGTTCGGTCCCGTTGACCGAGCCGCATTCCCATCCACATCGGCACGTCACCTTGGTGCACGATCACCCTCATGTTTCGGACCTCCACCACCGGCATCGGCATTGAAAGGCCTTCACTTCATGTTCCGCGCGCACTAGGGTAGGCTGGCCGACCGCGCTGGTCCAAAGATGGAGAACATGATGTCGAGATGCCCGAGGACTGTCTGAAATGAGCACGCTTGCGGTCGGGACCATGAACTTCGGCCGGCGGACGGACGAAGGTGAATCCGAACGAATCGTTCGGCGGGCCATCGATTGCGGTCTCCGCTTTTTCGACACCGCCAACACATACAACGACGGCACGAGCGAGCGGATTCTCGGACGCGCCCTGGGCGCGCAACGCTCGGAGTGCAAAATCGCCACTAAAGTGGGGGCCGGTCAGCGAGACGGAAAGCGCGAAGGCCTGTCTCGGACAGCGATTCAGCAAGCGTTGGACGACTCGCTTTCACGGCTGGGCACCGATTACGTCGACGTCTACTACCTGCACACGCCCGACCATGGGACGCCAATCGAACAGACTCTGGAAGGCATCAGCGCCGTGCTCGAAGCAAAAAAGGCGAAGAGCTGGGGCGTTTCCAACTACGCCGCCTGGCAGATTCTCGAGATGATACAGCTCTGCGACGCGAACCGAGTGTCGCGCCCGGTCATTTCACAGGTGCTTTACAATCCACTGGTCCGAGAGCTCGAAATCGAATATTTCTCGTTCGCGAAGCGTTACCGGATTCACACCACCGTTTACAATCCCTTGGCCGGAGGGCTATTCGCCGGAAAACACCGCCGCGGAGTGGCGCCCGAAACGGGCACGCGGTTCAGCGGCAATGAGATCTATCAGCGGCGCTATCTGAGCGACCGGATGTTCGACCAGATCGATGCGCTGCAGGCTCTGGCGCGCGAAAGCGGCTTCAGCCTTTTGGAGCTGGCGTATGCTTGGACGGCCGGGCGACCCGGCGTCGATTCCGTCCTCATCGGACCGGCTTCGGTCGAACACCTGGATCAGGCGATCGCCGCCTGTGAGAAGCGGCTGCCACCCGTGGCCATGGAGCGGATCAACGCTCTGCACCTGGCGTACCTCGGGACAGACGTCCACTACGTGCGCTAGGGCGCAGAGCGCGTGCGAAGGAAAGGGGTCCTACCAGCTCAGAATGCGATCGTGCGCTTCGATGAGCTTTGCCACGCCAGCGCGCGGTATCTGCTCAATACCCACAATGAGTTGGGATGCGGGGATCCCGCGCTGGGCTAAGTCGTCTCCGACCACGTAGAGCGGGATTTTTTTCTCGACCACAGCCTTGATGTCGCGCGCCAGGTCGGGGCCCTTCACAGCTCGCGCTCCGAAGCGCAGCCCCTTTGCGTCCTGGTTTTCGACCGCGTAGTTCACCGCGTCACCGCGGAGCAAAATGCTCATGTCTGCGCCTCCGTTTTTCATCGCGTGGCTGAACCACACAGCCGTGTCGTCCTGCTCTTCGATGGTGGCTCGGTAAGCGCTGTCAATGATACTCAAATATTTCGCCATGGTGCACCTCACTCCGTTCCAATCAAGAGAAATCCATTCGAGGCCTCTGAATATTTCCACGCGTCCACCGGGGAGCCCCGGCAGACTCCTGCTACCTGGTTTTCCACTCCGCGCTCGTCCACACAGAGCCCGCAGTTGCACCAAACCAGTTTGACGTTTTTCTCCGATGCCAAACCAA
The DNA here is from genome assembly GCA_036505155.1 of Polyangiaceae bacterium. GTDB lineage: Bacteria > Myxococcota_A > Polyangia > Polyangiales > Polyangiaceae > DASXTY01. The sequence continues at coordinate 4,061 of DASXTY010000330.1, forward strand.
GCAGCGCGGTTACCCAATCTTTGGGGTTCGGATGGTCTTCTTCCTCGACCGACGCGCCGTGCACCGCGTTGGCGTGCTGCTTTTGCCCGGCGTACCCGAGCGCGGTCGCACCTTCGTAGCAGAACACGTTGACGTTGTGCCCTTTTCGGATCGCAGACTCGATGATCCGAAACGCGGTTGGCGTATTCGCCGACTCGTACGGGGGATCCATAATGCCTAGGGTGATGGTTGCCATGATGTCCTCCGTTTCCTCAGTGCCAGAGCGCTTTCGCGCCGCCCGCAAGCAAGTCGACCACTTCGTCGATCGAGCTCGGCTTGACCCCCGCTTTGACCGCGCCCTGGTCGATGGCGCGCTCGCGCAGTGAAAAATCGTCAGCCAGCACGCGTATCTGGTTTTTGCTGAGCAGCTGGTCCAGGGCAGAGTCTTTGGCCCCGTTGCGGGCCGCCATCACCCCGTTTTGCACCAGAAACAGGGTGACACTTCCACCAGCCTGGCCCAGCTCTTGTCCGAGCTCGTAGAACTCGGCCACGTCCCCTGATTCCCAGGGGCTCTTCGATTGGATTAACAAGTATTTGTTCATGGGTTGCCTCCTTTCCAAAATGATCAAAACCGGTATTCGGGGTTATCCTTCACTTCGACCACCGTCAACCAAGAAACGTCTGGTTTCACTCATTCTCAGGGCGGCGACCAGACCCGATAGAAACGTGAGCGCGGCCACCAACCACATCGCCCCCTTAATACCCAACGCATCTGCCGTAAGGCCGGCCACGATGGCGCCGATGGCGTAGCCCAGGTCGCGCCAGAGTCGATAGACGCCGACTGCAGATGCTCGCCATGAGGGATGGGCTACGTCGCCAATCGCAGCCAACAACGTCGGATACACCATCGCCGTCCCAATACCGAGCACCAACGCTGCCGCGATGAAGCCCCGATATTCTTTGGTCCAGGTCAAAACAAGAATGGCGATCGCTTGCACCCACATCCCGAAAACGATGAGCCACTTTCTTCCGATTCGATCGGAGAGTGCCCCGGTCCCCAGTTGCACAATGCCCCAAGTGGCCGGGTAGACCGCGGCGACCACTCCGATGCGGTCGATGCTCAAGCCGGCTCCGGCCAAGAACAGCGGCACCAAGCCCCACGCGACGCCATCGTTGAGGTTATTCACCAGGCCCGCCTGGCTCACGCTGGAGAGGTTCGGGTCGCGGTAGGTTGTGTCCCTGAAGACGTTGCTAGCGCTTTTGTCGGCGTGAGCCGTGGTCTCTAGAAGCTCCGACTCGTGCAGAGCATGACCCCTGGTGTCGCGAACTAGGACAGCGGAAAGCAAGAACCCCACCACCACGAACGCCACTCCCAGAAAAAAAGGCTCTGGTCGAAGGCCATAGCGCGAGGCTAACCATCCAGTCGCCAGCGCCGCCGCTGCGACCGAAACGTAACCCGAAAACTCATTCAAACCCATCGCCAGCCCGCGACGCTCGGAACCGACCAGATCGATCTTCATGATGATGGTCGTGGACCAAGTGAGGCCCTGACTAACTCCCAGTAAGGCGTTGGCGAACAGCACCCAGCTCCAGCTCGGAGCCCACATCAACAGACCTGGCACCGGCACCGCGACCAGCCAGCCGGCGACCAGTACCCGCTTGCGACCCCATTGATGGGAGAGCTGCCCGGCAAAGTAGTTGGCCGCCGCCTTGGCAACACCGAAGACAACGATGAAAGAAAGCACTGCCGCTTTTGCCGCAAGGCGAAACTCCTGCTCCAAAATTGCGGGCAATATGCTTCGTTCCATGCCCACCATGGCGCCCACGAATGCGTTCACCAGGACCAGCAGCGAGAACTGCGCCGCGTTTTCGCGGAGCCCGAGCCGAACGCCTGTGGAAGCGGTCATGCTCATGCAGGCTGCCCCGTGAGACCGCGGTTCAATGAGAGGATTTGCCCCATCTCCGCCGGCTTCGGGGGCACGTCCGCCAGCGCGTCGATGAAGGCTTCTCGGCTGCGCGAAAGCATTGGGTTATGACGCTTCTCGAATGCGATGGTGCTCGAAGGTTTGCCGCTCATACCCGCCCCACACATCGACCCCGAGAAGTGGCCTGGAAACACTTCGACATCGCCGGGAAGCGTCAAAAGTTTTTGGTGAATGCTGTCGTAGAGCTCGGCCGCGTTCTTACGTGCATTGCCGGGTAGGTCCGGCCTTCCGACCGCGCCGACGAACAGTGTGTCGCCGGTCAGCACGAACCACGGTTCAGGGCTTCGGCGCAGGTCCGTTACCAGCGCGCAGATGCTCTCGGAGGTGTGGCCGGGAGTGTGCAGGACCTTGACCTGGGTGTTTCCGAGCTCGAGTACCTCTCCATCCCGAAGCGGTTCGAAGGCAAACGCAACGTCGGCGGACTGGTGCAGGCAATAGGCTGCTTCGGACGCGCGGGCGAGCTCGGGACCCCCTGAGCGATGGTCCGCGTGAATGTGGGTGTCGATGACGTGGGTGATCCGCATGCCCTTCGCCTGCGCAAACGCGATGTACGCGTCGATGTCCTCCTGGTGCGCGTCGACCACCGCGCATTTGCCCAGCGTGCCGCAACCAAAGAGATACGCAGCGCAACCGGTTTCGAAATAGTAATAGGGGCGGAAGATC
>DASXTY010000331.1:0-3149 GCA_036505155.1 Polyangiaceae bacterium
GAGGCGCTGGGGCTCGCGCTGGGCTATTCGGTTCCATACGGGGTCACTTCTGGGATCAACTTGAATTCGCTCGCCGCCGACGCCGCCAACACATGTCGCCGAGAACCGGACGTCACTAGCCGCGCCGATGTGCTGGCCGCAAAAGCCAGCCGAGACGTCGCTCGGCGGAACCGCGACTCGGTCGATTGGCGCTTTTGGCCCACCATCGACGTTGGCTCCGAGTTGAAGTATGCGGACACCATCCCGGCTACGGCCGGGGACCATTTGACCTGGACGATTTTCGGAGTCCTAACCTGGGAGCTCTACGATGGCGGATTTCGCTACGGCGAAAGCACCGAGAAACGCGCCAGGTTTGACATAGCCGAACAAAACCTCACGGAGGTCCAGCGCAAAGCCGGGGTGGAGGTGGCTCAGTCGGAGCGCGGCGTCCGCGTCGCTGAAGCCAACCTGCGAGTGAGTCAGAGGCTCAGGGACGTGGCCAGCGAGAGCTCACGACTCTCGCGCATTGCTTTCGCGAACGGCAGCGGAACGAGCTTCGACCTGGTGGATACCGCCCGTCGCCTCCGCGAGGCGGAGCTCGACTTGGCCATCAAGGAATTTGAGCTGGTAACCGCCAAGATCAAGGCGCTGCTCGCCGTTGCAAGTTGCCGGATTTGAAGCTCTTGTAACCTTGCCGCGCAGGTTTTATGAATACCGAATGCAACGCTCCGGGCTGATTTTCCATCTCTTGCTGGCCCTGACGAGCGCGCTGGTTTTTTACCTCATCTATTTCATATTTCTGCACACGCCCACCGCTCAGCCCGAGTCCGGCGGATTCGCTCAAAAGATCTTCTATTTTCACGTGCCGAGCGCCTACGCCATGTATTTGTCAGGTGTGGTCTGCTTCGCCGCGAGCGCCGCGTTTCTGGTCCGGCCCACCGATGCTCGCAATGCCTGGGCGCAAGCGGGAGCGGAATGCGCGGTATTGTTTTCGCTCTTGGTGCTGACCAGCGGGCCGCTTTGGGCAAAAAAAGCCTGGGGCGTGTACTGGACCTGGGATCCCCGCCTCACCACGTTGCTCTTGAGCGCCCTCATCTACGCTGCCATCGTGGTGGTGCGCACATTCGTCGGCGACGGCGAGCCGGAGCGCAGGTTTGTAGCTGCGATCGGAGTCCTGGGCACGGTCAACCTGCCCATCATCCACTATTCGGTCCAAAAATGGGGAGGCAACCACCCCACCGTGATCACCGGGCGAGGCGGCGGCCTGCGCAGTGTCGAAATGCGAGAGGCGTTGTGGCTCGGTTTCGCCACCATGACGCTGCTTACCATCATGTTGCTGTGGGCCCGAGCGCGTTCCGCCTGGTTGCGTTCGCGTGTGGACAGCCTGGAAGAGCGCATGTTGGACGCCGGGTTAGAGCTCTAAAAAACCATGCAAAAGCCGCCAGACCTCCGCACCTCCACCTCTCAGCCCGAAGCGCGGTCGAGCGAATTCGTAGCCGTCGAAGGCGGCCAGCCGAGCACGAGCGCCGAAGCGTTGCTGGTTACCGCGTATATCTTGATGTGGGCGCTGGTGCTGGTTTTCGTGCTCTTGACCTGGCGTCGCCAGCAAACGCTCGAGGCGCGGCTCGGGCAGCTGGAAAAAGCGCTCTCGGATGCCAAGCAGCGCGCGCCGGATTGAACCGATGACCTTCGAGCACATCATTTTCATCCCCGGCGTGCTTTTGGTGGGCGTGACCATCGGATACGTGCTGGGCGCTCGAGCCGCTCGGGCCGAGATGGCAAGGCTTTCCAAGCGCGCTAAGGAATGACGAGCCATGTTGAACTTCACGTTTTCCGAGGAACAAAAAGCATTGGTGGAGACCGCTCGGCGCTTCGCCAAGGAGCGCATCATTCCAGTGGCCGCCGAGTGCGACCGCGAGGCGCGATTCCCGCGCGAAGTCTTCGAAGAGGCATTTCAAATCGGGCTCGCGAACACCACCATCCCGGCGGAATACGGAGGCGCGGGGCTGGGCGAGCTCGAAAATTCGCTGATCACCGAACAGCTGGCGTATGGATGCGCCGGGATTCAGACCAGCCTCACGGCGAACGGGCTCGCGCTCACTCCCATTAAGCTCGCCGGCACCGAGGAGCAAAAGAAGAAGTACCTGGGAAAGCTGGTGGCTTCGCCGATTTTTGCCAGCTATTGCACCACCGAGCCCAGCGGCGGAAGCGACGTCGCCGGGATGCGCACGACCTTCAAACCATACGGCGATGAGTTCGTTCTCAACGGCGAAAAGTCTTGGATCACCAATGCCACGCTGTCGTCTTTTTACGTCGTCTTCGCTACTTCCGATCCCAGTCTGCGGCATAAAGGGATCGCCGCGTTCATCGTAGACCGAGAATCGGAGGGCCTGAGGGTGGGAAAACACGAGGACAAGCTGGGACAGCGCGCCAGCGACACGGCGGTGGTGCACTTCGAGGAGGTCAAGGTGCCGAAAGCCAACTTATTGGCTCCGGAAGGTTCCGGTTTCCGGCTGGCGATGAAGACTTTCGACGTGACTCGGCCGGCTATCGGTGCCATCGCGGCCGGAGTGATGCAGCGATGCCTGGATGAAAGCGTCGCTTATGCCAAACAGCGAAAGGCCTTTGGAGTGGCGATTGCGGAGCACCAATTGGTCCAAGCCATGCTCGCCGAAATGGCCATTGGCGCTGAAGCCACGCGCCTCTTGTACCAGAAGGCGGCCTGGAACCTGGACCACGGCGTGACCGATCCCTTCGTTTCGAGTCTCGCCAAGGCCTTCGGAGCCGATCGCGCGATGCAGACCGCCATCGACGCGGTTCAGGTGTTCGGGGGCAATGGTTACGTGCGCGACTACCCGGTGGAGAAGCTCATGCGGGACGCCAAGGTGCTGCAAATCTACGAAGGCACCAGCCAAATCCAGCGGATCGTCATCGGGCGGCACCTGACGCGGGACTAAGCGGGAATTGCTCCCTATTGGTCCGCGCGGTAGCGTTTCGGGGTGTTTGGAGTTTCGTTCGGCGAGCTGCTGGTGATCGCAGTGATCGCGCTGGTGGTGGTCGGGCCCCACAAGCTACCCGCGATGATGCGCACGATCGGTGAATGGCTGCACCGGCTGCGGCGGCTCACGATCGAAGTGCGCGAGCAGACTGGAATCGACGAAATTTTGCGG
>DASXTY010000332.1:0-1883 GCA_036505155.1 Polyangiaceae bacterium
ATAGGCCGGAAACCTTTCGAAAAGCATGTAACCGGTCGAAAAAGCCAAGAGGGCAATCAGCACTCCCAAGCGTTGGAACAGCGCGAGAAACGCCGCGTAGCCGAGAACGAACAATGCCAGTAACGCGCACAGCGTCGTATCGATGGCCGCCCAGCTGAAGCGGAATGTTTGGCCGGTAAGTGGGTGTGGGTTTGCGCCGCTGATGAACCAGCGCGTCGCCTCCTCTGCGACAATGGCTGTCAACAGAATCGCCGCGGCCGTGCCGTACTTAGCAAGGAAAATGGAGCGCCGGCGAAGCGGCAGCGAGTACAGAAAGTCGATGGTTTGCTCGTCCTTTTCGTACGGAAACACCTGGAATGCGAGCAACATCGCCCACACGGTCAAGACCAGCGAGCACGAAAAAGCTCGCTCTCCTCGAAACATCGGAGTCCAACGGGCCCAGACGATGGTATCCGGTGCGTATCGAACGGCCACCAACAGATTCCCAAGCACCTCAATTCCCAAGATCAACAGGACCCACGGCAAGACGTGGCGGAGCTCCTTTCTGAACAGCGCGATCATCATCGGGGCGTTGACAAGTCGATACGCGCCCGGTAGACGCGCATCGCGACCTTCGTGGCGTGCTCCTCGCAGTCGATCGCCAAAAAGACTCGATCGCCGCGGGTATATCCCATGACCAACTTGGCATCGCTGGTCGCTCGTTGAGCGGGCCAGTTGAAGTTCATGCGCGTGCAGCTGTGGGGTGACACGAACGTGTCGTAGGGAGCCAGCCGCCGGTGGAGCACCGAGCATTCGAGTGGTTCTAGAAGGGCGCTCCTGGCTCGCAGCGCGATCGCGATGTCCACCGCTCCGTTCGAAGATCGCGGTGTGGCCGAGCCGGTGATTATCGGGATCTGCTCGAGAGCCCGGGCGATTTGAGGAGCGCGCCTCCGATGGTCGAGCTCGGTGCGCCAGGCATCCACGAACCGCTCCCAGTCTTCCCCGGTAATGGCGCTAAATTCAGCTGGAAATGGGCTGGAAGCAAGCCAGGCGCGCGCATCGTTTCTGCCGGGACGGGCGAGCACATGGCGCACCAACTCGGCCAACCGCCGACGCCCGTAGCGGCGTAGAGCGACCGCGACGACGCTGAACGCCAACGCGTTGGCAGCCTGCTCGCCAAGTTGATCCATCATGGTGTCCCACTCTTGAATTGCCTTCGGCGAAACCGAAACAGAGCGAGACGCGACCAACGCAGCGACCCAAAGCTCTTGCCGATCCGCGTGCTCATAGCCCACGGCGCGCATCACGCTGAACCCATCGAGCAGCCAATGGTGTGGCTCGAGCCCGGCGCGCCATCCGGTAACCTCCGCAAACGCGGCGTGGATAACCTCGTAAACGATCCAGAAGTCTTTCTCGGGAAGAGCGCCGAGATTGGCTTCCAACCCCACGCCGGCGCCGTCGGTTTGCTGGAAGTTGTTGGCCTCGAGCGTGCTGGCGTGAATCACGCGCACGCTGGGCAGGGTCGACCAGCCGACCTCCTGTTTGAGCTCGACCAGCGCCTGCTCCAGCTCCGCGGTCAGCCGAGCCGCCCTGGGTTTGAGCTCGTGACGACCGTAGAAGACGGCGACAGACGCCCGCTTTCCGCGCTCTACCAGATCGCCGAACGAATCGTCTTGCGGCGGCGCTGGTTTTGGATCGACCAGGATCATCCCGCTGATTCCAAGGCACAGCAGAGCCCAAATCGCCGCCTTTTCTCGGGTCGAAGCTCGGCGCGCCAGCCGCTCGCTCAGCGAACCATCATTGATCCACGCCAGCGCGAAACCGAGCGCTGTCGCCCCTGCCCACAGACCGAGCGTCTGCAACAGGGGTGCCCGTTGGATGCGATCGCGCTCGTACGCGTACAC
>DASXTY010000333.1:0-3584 GCA_036505155.1 Polyangiaceae bacterium
CGGACCACCCGACCAAATCGTGCAATACTGCTCCTCAGTGCAGGGATTGCCGGCGCAGTCGAAGGTGACGCCGTTGTAACGGCTGTTGCAGGTGCCATTGGTGCAGTCGGCAATAATGCTAGCGGGGTCCGCCGCAAACAGCGTGCCGTCTTCGGCGCTCGTACATTGCTGGCACGCACAGCCGCAGGCGGGCAGAAGCGAGTCGCAGTAAGCCTCGACGCTGTTGAACTGCGCCTGCGCGCTCGAGTTGATCGCCATCACCAGCTCGCTGCCGCAGCAGCTCGTCGTGTGGCGGACCAGCACGCAGTCACCGGCGCTGGCGCACGTCTTGTCGACCGTGGAGAAAAACGAGGTGTCCCCCGAGCATTGCGAACCGCCGGCAGCGCCACCTGACGAGGTGCTTCCACCGATTGCCCCACTGCCGCCACTCGACGCACCGCCGCTTGCCGTGCCGCCGGTCGACGCACCACCGCTCGACGCACCGCCGCTCGTTGACCCGCCCTGTGACGTATTGCCGCCCGTGCCCCCACTCCCCGCCGTGCCGCTGCTCCCGCCCGTGCCGCCGTTCACCGAGCCGGTATCGCCGCCCGAACAGCCATAACACCAGGCGCTCCCCGCTATTGCCAAAACCTCAATGGTGGTCAGTAGTCGCTTTTGCACGGCGCCTCCCAAGCGTCGAGGATAATACGGACAACATGGTGTCCCTGCAGGTTTCGTTCCATGCTCGACCTGCACAATTCGCGAAGAAACGCGCTTTAGGAATCCGGCACAGCGTGGCACACACGGCAATGTCGCAGGCCGTCGCAGTCGTGCGCAATGCGGTAAGCCGTGACCGACAGCGAGGGCTTTTTTGGGCGGCGCACCACGCAGCTACGCCACCGCATCGCATTCGGCTGCGCGCGCGCGACGGGCTTTCGATCAGTCCTGCGTCAGCACCTGACTTCCTACCCGCTGGATGGCGAGGAAGTGCGAATCGAAGGTGACCACCGAAGCCCCCTCGCGCGCTGCAACTGCGGCTATCCAGATGTCATTGGTGGGAAGAGGAGTGCCAGCACGTCGCAGCGCCACTACTATATCCGCGTAGATCTGAGATGCGCTGTCATCGACGTCCAGAACGTTCACCACCGGGTTATCCAGGAACTTTGCTAGCTCGCGCTCGTTTTCGCGCGACCGTCGTCCGAGGGCGAATCCGGTCCGGAGCTCCCCGAGGACGATCGACGGTACGCCCACCCACTCTGAGCAGTCGATAAGGGTCACTACAACTTCGGTCCCACGCTTGAAGTGACTGTAGGCGGAGGTGTCAAGACAGACTTTGCTCACGACCACAACTCTTCGTCGACCCGTTCGAACGCCGCGGTGAATTTCTCGAAAGCCCGTAGCTCGGCGGAAGACCAGGTTCCGGCCAACTTACGCAGGCCATTCGAGCGCGGGCTCTGGGCGTTGACTCCGAGCGCCTGGCCCAACAAGGACAGCACCGTTTGGTTCAGTGATGTCCGGCGTCGGCGCGTTTCGCGCTCCAACGCCTTTGCGAGCCGAGGGTCCACATTTCGGATGGTTAATGCCTTCATAATTGAAGGATATGACTGCATGTTTTCGCAGTCAAGCGGGTAAAAAGAGGTAATAGGCCAGGTCGATGTGTCCGACCTCCCTTTCCGCCTTCGACAGCACCAAGATCCGCCGCGGGCCTTCCACCCATTGGTCCACCACGTCCATTGCCATCTTTCGATCACCATTGGCGTCCCCCCCTGAGCCGGCGACGCAGGAGTCGGCGATTTGGGGGGGACCGACGCCGCGAAGCGGCGGCGAGGGGGGGCATCCCTTTCTTTTCTGACACTTCTACCGCCTGAACCGCTGGCCCGGTTGACATCCGATGCGGAGCGAAGCCCAATTCGGTTCGAGTTCGCGCCGTACGCGGCAAGACCCGAAGGAGCGCCGGAAGGCCCATGCGACGTTTCATCGCTGCTCTCATCGCCACCGCAACGCTTCTGCTTTTTGCTTGTGAGAAAAAGGCTCCGCGCCCCGGCTCCGAAACCGGCGCTCAAGGGGCGGCGCTGGCTTCGGGCGCCGTGTCGTTGCCCCAGGGCGCGTCTCCCGCTGGCGATGTCATTTTGATCGGCGAGGTCGGGTCGCTCACCGGGGCGGAAGCAACTTTCGGCATCTCGACCCGCAATGGCATCGAGATGGCGGTCAAAGAAGCCAACGCAGCGGGTGGCGTGAAGGGCAAGAAACTTTTGGTGCGCGTTTACGACGACCAAGGAAAACCGGAAGAAGCGGCGAATGCCGTGACCCGCCTGATCAGCGAAAAGGTGAAGCTCATTCTGGGCGAGGTGGCATCTTCCAATTCGCTTGCGATGGCGCCCAAAGCGCAGCAAGCCGGCGTGCCCATGATCACGCCTTCGTCGACCAATCCAAAGGTTACGGCGGTGGGCGACTACATCTTTCGAGTCTGTTTCATCGACCCGTTTCAGGGTTACGTGATGGCCCGTTTCGCCCGCGATAAGCTCAAGCTGGCCAATATCGCAGTGCTGAAGGACCAAAAAAGCGATTACTCCCTGGGCTTGAGCGATGTCTTCATCAACAAGTTCACCGAGATGGGAGGCAAGATCGTGAGCACGGTGGCCTACGCCAAGGGCGACACCGACTTTCGTGCGCAGCTCACGGCAATCAAGGGCACAAAGCCGGAAGCCATTTATGTGCCCGGCTACTATACCGACGTTGGGATCATCGCGCGGCAGGCCCGCGAGCTCGGGATCAAGGTTCCCCTGCTGGGCGGGGATGGCTGGGAATCCGAGAAGCTGTTCGAGCTCGGCGGTAGCGCGGTGGAAGGCAGCTATTATACGAATCACTACTCCCAGGATGATCCATCGCCGCAGGTGCAAAAGTTCATCGCTAGCTACAAGAGTGCGTACGGTGCGGTCCCCGACTCCCTAGGCGCGCTCGGCTACGACGCCGCGCGCGTGGGGATACAAGCCATGCAGCGAGCGTCCGACGTGTCGGGACCGGCGCTGCGCGACGCCATTGCCGCTACCCGTGACTTTCCAGCAGTCGCCGGCACCATCACGCTCGACCGGAGTCGCAATGCGGTCAAACCCGCAGTGGTGCTGAAGGTGGTTGGGGGGAAGACCCAGTTCGTTACCACCGTCGCGCCGTAGCGACCGCGTTCGGTAAAATGGCGACGCGCTCGCCACTGGCGGCCATTCAGCCGTATTCACGCTTCCGCGTAAAAGCTACCGACTGCGACTGGCCCGTATCTCGCTTTGCTCGCGGCATGGGCCCAGCCCCGATCCTGCGCCCCGAGCCTCACCGGGACTCACGCAGGCAAGTGGGAGATGTAGCCGCCCGAATAGCTCAATGTGTTTTGCGCTGTCCGAATCGACAAATTTGCGCCACCCACTTCCTGGGAGCACGGCGCGCGTTGCGATTGCGACTGTTCGTCAGGGGTACTGCGTTCTCACGACAAGGCTAGATCGGAAGAGCCAACGAAGCCCGCGCGGTGTCCGCTCGGCAACTTGCGTCGATTCCAGCGCGTACCGCGCCGGAGCTCTCGTCGACGAGAACGGGCCTCGCGTGCCCTTTCGCAACAA
>DASXTY010000334.1:0-3345 GCA_036505155.1 Polyangiaceae bacterium
AAAACAGGAGGCGAGCAAGCGCCACGGGCGCCCACCAGGCCCCCTTGTCGCAACCGATCAAACGCGGTCGCTTTCTAAACACATCTTAACCACCGGAGAGGTGCAAGCAACACGTCCGCCGCTTTTAAGCTCGAACCCTCGTGCCATTTCCCCCTTCCCTTGCCTTGCCCCGAAACAAATTTGCCCCGAAATAAATCGCGGCCGTACGCCGTCGAAGGAGCCCACGGGCTACCTGGGACGGCGTGCGGCCATTTCATTCACTTGCGATTTTTCGCCGCAAGCATCGCGTCCTAGCCGCGACTTTTTTGGGTCGACTGCCCCTCTCATGGGATATGGATCTCCACGGATATCTTGCCTCCAGAGCGCGTACGGGACCCGCCCTGACGGCGTGTGCCTCCTTGCGTGTTCACTCCAAACCGATGAGCCCCGGCGGGCCGCGTTTTCTAATCGAGCGAAGCCGCTCCGGCTTGCAGCCCCGGAGACTCAGCGGTCTAAAACTTGAAAACCTTCCTCAAATCTCAAGGTAAACCCGTCTCAAGTGCTGTCAACGCCCCCAGCATCGATTCGCAGCGATTTCGGCCCCGCCGAGCCTACCGCTGTAGCTCTAGAAAAAGCTCTTGGACCAGCGGGTAAGCCAGCTTTGGACGCCGGTGCTCGTCGACGACGCCCTTGTTGTTCATGCAGCGCGGGCGCCCGATGGCACGCGCCTCGTCGACTCGCACGTCGCAAAACTGCCAGATGAACAGGCCGCTAAGCCGCGGGTGGCGACCGTAAGCGCGGATCATCTCGTTCAGGATATCCGCCTGCCGCTCCTCGGACCACTTTGCGCGCCGTATCGGATCCAGATAACCGGGTAAGGCCCCCGCACCGGTTTCGCTCACGATGAGCGGCTTGCGGGCCATTCCCTTCGGCTCAAAACGATGGATGAGCTCCTCCAGGCTGGCCAGGGGGTCCACGTTGTCATACCAACGCGGGTAAAGGTTCCAACCCGCAATGTCGGGTAAATCCTGGCAAATGTCGTTCTGATGGCGGCAGCTGGCGAAGGTCGTGGGCCGGCTACGATCCAGGCTTTTGATGAAGGCAAACTGCTCGGCGTACATTTCGCGCCCGACCTCGGTTTCGCTGGCGCACTCGTTCATCACACCCCAGGTGACGATGCTCGGGTGGTTGAAGTGCTCGCGCACCATTTCACCGGTGACCTCGTAACACTGCTCACGAAAGCGCGGGTGCTGCATGGCTGAAAGGTCCTGTCCGCGCGCGTGATTCTCTTCCCATACCATGAGTCCCGCCTGGTCGCACAAATCCAAAAAGCGCTCGTCGTTCGGGTAGTGGCTGGTGCGCACGGCATTGCAGTTGAGGTCGCGAAGGAGCGCAAGGTCTTTCCGCATTGCGCTGAGCGGCAAGGCGCAGCCGTACAGAGCGTGATCCTCGTGCCGATTGAAGCCGAGCAGGAACACCGGCTCGTCGTTGACCAATAGCCGCTCCCCCTGCACGCTCACCGTGCGGAATCCAATTCGATCGCACCAATCGTCGAACGCTTTATCACCCTGGCTCAGAGTAGCCGATAGCAAATACAGCGCCGGATCGCGATAAGACCAAGGGCGCACCGACCGGGGCTCGAGACGACATCGAAATTCAGTGGTTCCGTGTTCGGCGAGCAGAGCGTGTTCCACCACCCTGGCATCGGCTAGCAGGAGCTCCAGCTCGACGGTCTTTGGATCCCCCAGGTTTTCAACCAAAACCGTGCAGTCGAGCGCCCATGAAGCCCGCGTTGCGTCGAAACGGGGCACCGCGCGAACCTGACCGATGAACACGCGCCGTTCGGGTAGCTCGAGCGTTACTGGCCGGTTGATGCCACCGTAGTTGTAATAGTCATTGGGAATGTGCAGGCCAGAGATCTCGCCGTGCTGGTTGGAGATGTGAACCAAAAGCTCGTGCTCACCGGCGGATAACTGGGGGATATGCAGACTGAACGGGGTGTAGGCGTTGTGGTGAAACCCAATCCGCTCGCCGTCTAGATAAACGGTTCCGGTGTGACTCACCCCTTTGAAAACCAACCGAGCCGGTCCCTCTCTCTCGGTGCGGAACACTCGCCGGGCCACCGCCTGACCCCGGTAATTCACCCGCGAGTTGAGCACCTCCCATACTCCCGGCACTTCCAGGAGATGTTCTTCACCCTGTCGCCAATCTTTCGCCTCGAGCAGAGTACCCTGTTTCGGAAAGTAGAATTGCCAGGTGCCGTCGAGAGAACACGTGGTGCGAATGCGATGTTCCGGAAATAGTCTCGACATTTGGGTGGCTCTCGCTAGGTCGAGGTTAGAGCATTTTTGGGCTGAAGGTCATGGAATGACCTATGGAGAGTCGACATGCCCGGATCGCGCGGCGATCTGGGTCGTGGAAAAAAACGGCTTGGCACTGGCTTCCGCCTGCTCCAGCAAGGGCTTTGGATACGCGCCCAGGCCGACGACGCCGGCTAAACAGAGAAGAATCGCGACCCGTAGCGGGAATGCAACGCGCACAGATTCCGTTTTCGCCGGCGGATCCATGTACATGGCGCGCGCGATTCTGAGGTAATAGAAGAGCGCCAGCACGGCGAGGACGGCGCCGGCGGCGACCAGCCAAAGCAAGCCGGCGCGCCACGCGACAACGAAGACGTAGAGCTTCGCCCAAAAACCGATCACAAAGGGAATCCCTGCCAAGGAGAGCAAAAAGAGCAACATGGCAAGCGCAAGCCAGGGGGTGCGCTGCGCGAGGCCTTTGAAGCTTTCGATGCTGTCGTCGCCGCCTTGTGCCGCCATGGCTTCGACCACTAAAAAGGCGCCGACGTTGGTAACCACGTAGCCGCCGCCGTAAAAGAGCAGCATGCCAGCGCCGTCGGCGCTGCCAGTGGCGAACGCCATCAACATGTAGCCAATGTGAGCGATGCCGGAGTAGCCGAGCAGTCGCTTCACGTTGGACTGTCCAATGGCAAGCAGGTTTCCGGCGGTCATGCTCAACAGAGAAAGTCCTGTGAGGATGGGCAGCCAGGTGGAATATTGACCGGAGAATCCCAAGAGGAAGAGGCTGGACAAAGCGGCGAATCCCGCGAGCTTCGGCGCGACGGAAAGGAATGCGACGAACGGTGTGGGAGCTCCCTGGTAGGTGTCCGGGACCCACATGTGAAACGGCACGACTCCGATCTTGAAACCGAGTCCAGCCAGCACGAGGATCATGCCGCCGATGAGAAGCGGCGACGGAGGGACCTCGAGCAACTGCTGGATGCTGGTTGTGCCGCTCACGCCGAATACCAACGAGAGACCGAACAGGGTGAGCGCCGTGCTGGCAACGCCGACCAGGTAAAGCTTC
>DASXTY010000335.1:0-4373 GCA_036505155.1 Polyangiaceae bacterium
ATATTGTAGGGACGTGTCGTCCGCAGCCATCCCAGTAACGCTAAAGCCGCGCACCATCGAATTGATCGGCACTTATGTCCCGCGGCGTTGTGGGATTGCAACTTTTAGCGCCGACCTGGTGCGCGCGCTGCGATCCGTCTCGAACACGAAGGTGGGGGTGATCGCGCTCAACGACATGAGCAGCGGCTACGACTACCCGGATGAAGTCGATTTCGAGATCAACCAGAACCGGCTTGCGGACTACCGAATTGCCGCGGACTACTTGAATGCGAATCAGGTGGACGCGGTATCCGTGCAGCACGAATATGGGATTTACGGTGGGACGGATGGGTCCCACATTTTGAAGCTGATGGCCCGGCTAAGCATGCCGGTGGTCACCACGCTGCACACGGTTTTGCAGGAGCCGACCGTTTCACAGAAGCGCGTCATTGTCGAGCTTGCGGAGCTTTCCGACCGATTGGTGGTCATGAGCGAGATCGGCAAGCGTTTCATGACCGAAGGTTACGGGATCGACCCCGAGCGGATTGCTGTAGCTCCGCACGGCATTCCGGACATGCCTTTTGTGGACCCGAACTATTACAAAGACCAATTCGGCGTGGAAGGTAAAAAGGTCATCCTGACCTTCGGGCTACTGTCGCCCAACAAGGGGATCGAAACCATGATACGGGCGCTGCCCGGGATCGCTGAGCGACATCCGGACTCGGTGTTTATGGTGCTCGGCGCTACCCATCCGCACGTGCGTAAGGCGAGCGGCGAATCCTATCGACTCGGTTTGCAGCAGCTTGCGGGAAAGCTCAACGTCGACGATCGGGTAATTTTTTACGATCGATACGTCGACTCGAACGAGCTTGCGGCGTTTCTGGGAGCCGCCGATCTCTATGTGACCCCCTACCTCAATCGCGATCAAATCGTTTCCGGGACCCTGGCCTATGCCATGGGCGCAGGCAAGGCGGTTATCTCGACGCCGTATTGGTACGCAGCCGAGATGCTCGACGATGGACGTGGTCGGCTGGTGGCTTTCGAGAACCCGGAAGAACTGGCGAGGGCCGTAATCGAACTATTAGATGACGACGTCGAGCGGCACGCGATGCGCAAGCGCGCTTACACGTTTTCGCGAGGCAGGGTTTGGAGCAAGATCGCCGTGAGCTACCTAGAGCTTTTTGTTGAGGCTCTTCGGGAGCGCACCCGCTTGCCGCGTGTCCTCCCTGCCGCAACCGACAGGGGCAGGGGCGGCGTTGCTGCAATACCTGAAATCAATCTCGCCCAGATCAAACGACTCACGGACTCCACCGGGATTTTGCAGCACGCCAACTATCACGTTCCCAACCGAGAACATGGTTATTGCACGGACGACAACGCGCGGGCCCTCATCGCAGTCGTCAGAGCCCGGCCTCATATCGCGGAGGTGACAGAGCTCGACGAGCTCGCGATCCGGTACCTAGGTTTTTTGGATCACGCCTTCAATCCGGAGCTTGGGGTGTTTCGAAACTTCATGAGCTACGATCGGCGCTGGCTCGAGCAGCGCGGCTCGAACGACAGTCATGGGCGAGCTATCTGGGCTCTGGGCGTGGCCTCGGCTCGGCTCGAAGACGAGCACCTGCGCATGTTGGCCGCGAGACTGCTCCACCGAGCGCTGCCGGGAATTGAAGGGACCCATCACCTGAGAACCATCGCGTACGCAAGCCTGGGCCTGCGCTCCTATCTTTCTCGATATTCCGGGGATAGTTTGGCCAAACGAGCTTTCCAGTCTCTCGCCGAGCGCCTGTGGGCGCCTTTTCAGCAGCATGCCGATAAAGCCTGGCCATGGCCGGAGGACGTGCTGACTTATGCCAACGCGCGAGTGGTTCATGCGTTGCTGGAATCGGGGGAACGCCTTGCAAATAGGGAGATGATTGACCAGGCGCTCACCTCGCTCGAGTGGCTGTTCGAGGTTCAGACCCTCGACGGACACTTCTGCCCCATAGGAAACCAAGGCTTTTACCGGCGCAAAGGCCCGCGCGCCCGTTTCGACCAACAGCCGGTGGAGGCCGATGGCGCCGTGGCAGCGTGTGCTTCGGCGTTTCGGATCTCCCGAGATCGCGTTTGGCTGGAGCGGGCCATCCTGCCATTTCTATGGTTTCTGGGACAAAACGACATCGGTGTGAGCTTGTACGATGACGCAACCGGCGGCTGCCGCGATGGCTTACAACCGACTGGCGCAAACGAAAACCAAGTGGCGGAGTCGACGTTGGCGTGGCTGAACGCGTTGGCTCAAGTGCACGTATGGCAAGCGGCCGGTGAGCTCGGGTGGACGCGAACCCCAATGCTTGCACGCCGCGGGACCAACGTCGCTGAGCCGGTGATCTATCCACATCAAATCTCGGCTGAATTGAGACAACTCCACTGACCTCCGGGCAGCGGCTGGGCCAGGGCGTGCGCCAAATCTGGATCGAAGCATCGGTTCTCACCTGCTGTGAAAATTTTCGAACAGCCGAATCGTGTTTCGAAGCGCCATGGTGACGGTCATGGGACCCACGCGAGGAATGAAGATTCTGGCTTTTTCACGCGCGGCATCGTCGAAGTTCTTGATGGTGGAGAAATTGATGCACACCGCGTCGCTCCGGATTTCGCTGGCTTGAATCAGAGCGAAGTTTCGGTCGGGCACACCGGTTACCACCAGCTCTGATTGCTCGAGCGCGGCTCGGCGGCTGAGGTTTGTCTCCTCCATTCCCTGCGAGGAAAAAACCAGCGGACCTCCGATGTCAAAGGACAAGACCCGAGCGCCATCGTGCGCCAGCATGGCCGCCAGCGGCCGGCCGACGACTTCGCTGCGATTGAAAACCGTGACCGTCTTGCCCTCCAAGGGAGGTCCGGTGGCGCTATTCACGGAGGCGACAGTCACCCCGGCCGCGTCGAGGAGCTTAATGATGGCCAGTGGGGTGCACGGCAAAATCGCCTTTTTGCTTGATCGATCTTGGATGAAGCGCTCATCGCGGTAGAGCTTTTTCATCCAGTAGCTGCTGAGACCTTCCACGTCCTTTTGCGGGCTCACCTGATCTTTGAGGTAGTTGTCGAGCTCAACGCCGAAAATCGGATAGTAGATCATGATTCCGTGCGCCATCGGGTCTTGATTCACCGCCTCGATTTCGCGTTCCATCTCTAATCGCTGCACTCTTCGGAGCTCAAAGGCCACGCCGGTGTCGACGCAGGCTTTTTCGGTGTAGCTGGCATACGTGGCCGACGGTCCGAAATCGGTGGCCAGCAAACCAACCAGCTTGAGGGGCGTCTCGATGGCAGCCACCCGCGCGCGGAGCTCCGCCCGAAACGCCTCAGCCACTTGGCTCGGATCGATGATTTTTGTCACGTTTTCGCGCTTATAACACGTTCGCGCCGCTGCCTTCTCGCGATTGGCGATAGATTCGGTTCGCTCCGCATTCCGAATGCCCTCCAGCGTGTTACTACTCCACGGGTTTACCGGAAGCCCTAGAAGCTTCGACTCGATACTGGAGCTAGCGCAACTCGAACCCGGTCGTCGGTGTTTGGTTCCAACCCTCGTCGGGCACGACGGCTTGCCGCCGCCTGCGGGTGCGCAAAGCCAAGGTTTCAACCAGGAGGTGGATCGCCTGGCTGCGCTCGCCGCCAGCGCCGACGGGGATTTTTTCGTGCTCGGATATTCGCTTGGAGCGCGTCTGGCGCTTGCCCTGTTGGTGCAGCACTCCGAGCTGTTTCGGGGCGCGCTATTGATCGGCGCGCAGCCGGGACTCGAGACCGAAGCGGAGCGCGCCGAGCGACGCGCACTCGACGCGCGCTGGATCGAGTTGCTGGAAACCCAAGGCATCGAACGGTTCGTCGACGCATGGGGAAGTCAGCCGCTATTCGGCACACAACGGCGCCTGCCGAGCGAATCACTCCACGCTCAGCGCCGCTTGCGACTTGCGCACCATCCTGCGGGCTTAGCGCTCAGTCTCCGAGCTTTGGGGCTTTCCGAAATGCCAAGCTTGCGCACGGAGCTGGGCCGGCTGGGCATGCCGGTGGAGCTTTGGACAGGGGAGCTCGACGGCAAGTTTTGCGCCATCGCGGACGAGCTCTCGACGCTTTTGCCCGATGCACGCCGGATCACCGTGGCTGGCGTAGGCCACAATCTTGTGCTGGAACGGCCAGAGCTCATTGCCGAAGCATTACGACGCACCCAAAGCTGGTACACGAGTTAGAGCTTCGCAACACTCACGATTTGAAAAGCCAGAAGCTCCGGCCAGAGCGCGCACAGCCGAGTTTCCACCGGCTCCACCAGCCGTTCATACGCTCGGTAGGCGCGCGACTGGTTCAAAGTGAGGTGACGGCCGGCCTCCACGTCACGCTCGAAGAACCTGCGGAAAAGTGGCGCTGCGGACTGC
>DASXTY010000336.1:0-3532 GCA_036505155.1 Polyangiaceae bacterium
CGGCGACCCCAGCCTCTCGTGAACATCTCTGGCATCCTCAAGGGTTGGCGAGGAGCTTGTTCACACCGCGACGACCCGACCGGCAGCGAACACCACGTCCCGCGCTTGCTCCATGGCGCGCGCTGCGGCCTTGAGCGCCAGCTCAACTACCTCCTGGGCTTCGCGCACCACGTCGTTGTAGCCGCCCTGCTCATTCAGGATGCGTAGAGCCTCGAGCCGGCGCCGCGCGGAACGGAGATAACCCTTGCCCGAGTCCGCGTTTGTCACAGCTCAAAGCGCTCCCCCGCCTACATGTCCGGCTTCAGATCCCAGTAGTACCCTCCGCGATACGGCACCCGGCGTGTTCCTAGCCCGAGCATCCGGCGGCGCACTTGGTCGAGGCGTCGCTCGAGCAGCGCTTCTCTGTCGTACAGCAGGACTGCGTCGGTGGCGAGATCGAGGTGCAGGTAAGAAAAGGTGGCAAGCTGAGTGAGAGTCCAAAGCAGCGGGGAGAGCTCCGCCAGGTAACCGTGCGCTCGCACGTCCCGTAGCAGGTGGGATACAGCTTGCTCGACCGCGTCAAATCGCCTCAGGCGATCCCAGGCGCTCGTCGGGAGCTCGTCTAAGACCAAAAGTAAATCGACGTCAGAATCGGTCCCGCCACCCCTCGGGCCACCGAGCCGTACACCGCCATCCCATGTAGATGCTGACCATACCGTGCCTTTGCTGCCTCCACCAAACCGCGCAATAGCGGACGGTAAACCTCGCTGGTAGTCTGCATAATTTGTCACAGCGTACGACGAGTTCGGGCTCGGTCAAGCAGCCCGAACCGCGCCGCCATCAATCCGTTTGCGCACGAGCCTCAGGAATTCGGGCTCGGCGATCTACGCGTCCGGCGCTGAGGCGCTTTTTTCAACGACCACCTGGTTTTTTCCTTTAGCCTTGGCCTGGTAGAGGGCCTGATCGGCGGCCCGAAGCAGCGCGCCGGAGGTCATTTCACCAGTCGATCGCAAGTCCGCAACTCCGATAGATACCGTGACCGCGCGAGACGGGTCGTCGGGCAGCGGGCCGACTTGGCCCGAAGCGAGCATGGTCCGGATTCGTTCGGCGAGCTCCGCCGCCAGCTCCACTTGCGTCGAGGGCGCGATGATCGCAAACTCGTCGCCGCCCAGTCGCGCAGCGAGATCACTCCTGCGCGCACAGTTCGTGAGGGCCTGCGCGATGACCAGTAGCGCGGTATCGCCGGCGGCGTGGCCGGCACGGTCGTTCACCAGCTTCAAACCGTCCATGTCGACGATCAGCAGCGAAAGCGGCTCAGCGTAACGCAGCGCTCGCGAAACTTCGTAATTGAGGCGCGATTCGAAACTGCGCCGGTTCGATAATTGCGTGAGCGAGTCGGTCCCCGAGCTCTCGATCAAGTGATCGGCGCTGCGTCCGAGCAAGTATCCTGCAATCGCCATGACCAAAGCCGTCGAAACCCCCACGTACATGTAGGTCGTGCTGTCGCGCGAGAGCTCCTCCAAGACAGTCCTGAACTCTGGCCAATGAGCGTGCAGGGCGTGCCTGAGCGCAAGCAGTCCTATCGGCGCTCCCATGGCCAGTACCAACCCTAGGCCCGCGTAGCGAATTCGTCGACTTGGGATCCGAAGGCTTCCCCGATCACGGGGGGCAGCCGTTCCTAGGCTAGCCGCTTCCGGGCGCCGGTTTTGCGAAAGGCCCATGGACGTATCAAGCGCGCATTCGGCGTGGGGGATCACACACCTGGCTCTTGCAATGACGATGCCTCGCACATCGCGGTGACCAATTTCGATTGGCATGGGGCTTGCTAGCCCACGACGCATGCGCTCTACCACAAAAACCGCGACCATTCGCAGGTGCCTGGACCAAGCGCGTTTCGCAAGAGCGCGCACAATTTGCTCTCCCGCGCCCAGGACGCGCAACGGCTGCGAGCTACCAGTTTGATAGGAAATGGTGAAAGTCATGCAAGGCGAAGAGAATCTGCAGCGCTTCGACCAGCACCCTGGCTATCTCAAGGATGGGAGCTTCGGCCTGGCGCTCAACGTATTTTGCCCGGTTGCCGAGCGCTCGGTAGCGGTTCGGCAGTGCAAGGGGTGCCCCTACTGCGAGGGTATTTTCGTCTGTCACGAACTGGGGACCGCAGTGGCCACCTGCCAACTAAAAGAGCCGCGGACCCTATTGGAAACCGAACACTCGAGCGGGGCAAGGAGCGCTCCCAACGGCACGGAAGGTAGCCAGTTGCCGCATTTGAAAGATGCTCCCATTTCAGAAATCATGACACGCGACGTCGTCTGCGTGGACCCTGAAATGACCGTCGTGGACCTCAGGACGCTGCTATTGGAAAGGAACATCAGCGGAGCGCCGGTGGTGGACGCGGTCGGCCGACCCATAGGAGTTGTGAGCAAGACCGACTTGGTGCGCGCGCTCCAGGAACCGGACCTCTACCGCACGGTCCGGAGCATCATGATGTCGCTCGCGTTCACATTGACGGAATCCGCGCCCATCGCGCGCGCAGCTGCGCTGATGGCGTACGAAAGGGTGCATCGGGTGGTGGTCATATCCACCGAGGGGAGCGTAGTCGGCATCGTGTCGTCGCTGGATGTACTGAATTGGTTGGCACAAGAAAACGGCTATCTGGTCCGCCCGCGGTGTGCTTGAGCCCCCGGCGCTCGCGAATCTTCGGGAATCCGGTCCACGGTGGTCAATGCGACACGCCTTTGCGCCGACGGTAGACATTTCGCCCGACCCAGATCATCCAGATCACGCCCAGCACCATGAACGGACCCGTGAAGAGCATGAAGTTCGTGAGCCTCCGGGTTCGCCGTTCGGTTCTGAGCCGGTCGGCCTCGTCGCGGATTCGGCTGGCGTGCCCAGTCACCTCGGCGTAGCCGTACCACCACGCGTAGTCCGGGCTCATGTGGAATGCGCCCTTGTAGGACTTGAGGTTGGCGAAGAAAAACATGTCGAAGTATTCGCGCTCGATCGGCTGGACGTCGAAGTAGAGACCGGCGGGCCAAAACGTACCTCCGGAAGTGTCCTCGACGGCCGTGTAGTGCGGGCCGGGCAACAGTCCGGCGGAAAGCGCTCGATGCCGGGGATCGATGATCTTATCTCGGTATAGACTCCGCAGTGTCTCGCGCGCCTCGAAAACCAGAGCGTCCCCCATGAGCTTGTGTGCGTCGGCCGCTTCTAGATACTCGCGGGCCTTTATCTCCGAGTGACACCCGAGGCAGACCTTGATCATCTCATTGCGTTTGGCCCGGTTCTCGGGCGTTCGCGTGATGTCTCGGAGTTGCCCGAGGGCGGGCTGAACGCCCATCCCCCAAATGATCTTCTTGGTCATGTTGTGGCTGACGGATCGCCGGCCGTCTCGGTCCACGTAGACCATGTGACAAAAAGCGCAGGTAGGAGCGTTGTACGAGGCTTCCGCAAGGGATTTCGACCAATCCCACTGCCGGCCGTCAGTGAGGTAGACCGCCCCATGCTTGGAGGTGGAGTACGACTCCCAGTTCGGGTGATCGGGCCCCATGTGGCA
>DASXTY010000337.1:0-15507 GCA_036505155.1 Polyangiaceae bacterium
CGCCCGAGCTCCGTCAGGGATATTTGTATCCAAACCAAAACCCAGGGCTGGGCGTGGACTTCAATGAAGCGCTGGCGGCGAAATTTCCGTTCCGAAAAACCAAAGATGGCTGGACGGAAGCCAGACTGCCCGACGGCAGCATGACGCGCCCATGAGGTGAAGGTGGTGGAACTCGATCTGCCCGATCCGCTTCGACGCCTGGATGGGGCGCGCGTGACGAGCGCGGAAGAATGGCAGAGCGCGCGCCGGTCGGAAATCTTGAACCTCTTTCAAACCCACGTCTACGGCCGACCCACTGTGGGACGCCCCGGGGAGATGACGTTCAATGTCGTAACTCGCGATTCCAGCGCCATGGGCGGACTCGCCACACTCCAGGTGATCACGATAAAAATCGAAAATCCGCAAAGAACCGACAGCCTCAGCGTCGAAGTCGTGAGCTTCGTGCCCAACCGCTCACCCAAGCCGGTCCCGGGGTTTGTGCTCATCAATAATCGCTCCCGCGGCCATACCGATCCCACGCGCACGCACCAAAGCGATTTTTGGCCTGCCGAAGCCGCGATCGCCCGCGGGTTTGGCATTGCCGCGTTTCATGTCAGTGACGTCGATCCGGACAAGAACGATTTCACCGACGGCGTGCACAAGGTGTTCGACGGCGGCATCCGCGTTGCAAGAGATACTTGGGGCGCTCTGGCCGCTTGGGCATGGGGTGCCAGCCGAGTATTGGACTACCTCTTGACCGACTCCGACTTCGACGGCGGAAATATTGCGATCGTGGGCCATTCGCGCGGGGGCAAGGCGGCACTCGTGGCGGGCGCCTGCGATGAACGCTTTGCGCTGGTGATCAGCAACAATTCGGGCGAGTCGGGCGCAAGCTTGGCTCGCCGGCCGGTGGGCGAACGCATCTCGGACATCGTCGCCAACTTTCCGCACTGGTTTTGCGAAAACTATTTCGCGTACTGCGATCGCGAGAACGAGCTCCCGGTCGATCAGCACGAGCTACTCGCCCTGATCGCCCCGAGAATGGTCTACGTCGCCAGCGCGTCCGAAGACGAATGGGCCGACCCAGAAGGCGAATTCCTATCGCTCGTCCACGCGGCGCCCGTGTACGCGCTTCACGGCAAAACCGGTCTGCCCACGAGTACCTGGCCTGCGCCCAATACCCAGATTCTCGGAGACGGTATGGGTTATCACCTCCGGCAGGGATCCCACGCACTCACGCGCTACGACTGGGACCGCTTCATGGACTTTTACGACGCAATGCTCAAGCGCTGACTAGTGTCCTGTCTCCGCAATTCCTTCCAGAATTGCGGACCGGCGCTTCGCGCCGCCGGCTTCGCCAGACAGGACACTAGCATCATCGTTGGGGGGTGCTGAAGCACCCCCCACGGATTTGCTTCGCATTCACAGACTCAGGACACTAGCCCGCCGATCGCCGCTCCTGCCACTCGATCTCCAGCCTGCGCATCATTTTGTGCAGGCCGAAACGGGATACTCCCAATAGCTCGGCAGCCCGGGTCTGGTTTCCCTGCGTGCGTTCCAGCGCGCTCTTCACGAGCTCGGTTTCCAGCGCGTCCAGGCGTCCCCTAACGTTCAGGTCATCGGAGCTGGGACCTTCGCTCCCGCGCACGTCGGCGCTCAGGTGCTCGAGCTCGATGACATCATCGGCCAGGACCAGCGCGCGCCGGATCTCATTTTGGAGCTGGCGTACATTGCCCGGCCAAAGACATGCCGTGAGCGAATCCAACGCTACCTTGGAGATTCGGACGCGACGGCCCTTGGCGTACGCGGAGATCATGTGCCGGACCAGGAGCGGAATGTCGCCCGGCCGCTCCCTCAAGGTGGGTACAAGAACGCTGATCACGTTCAGGCGGTAAAAAAGATCTTCCCGGAAGCGCTTTTCGCGCACCAGCTCTTCCAGGTTGCGGTGGGTTGCTCCGATGACGCGGACGTCCACCTTGCGGGCGCGCTCCGAGCCGACTGGCCGGATTTCTCCGTCCTCCAGGACCCGCAAGAGCTCGCTCTGCATGCGCAGGCTCATTTCGCCGATTTCGTCCAAAAACAAAGTGCCGCGGTCGGCGATTTCGAACAGGCCCGCGCGCGGCCGGAGGGCGCCGGTAAAGGCGCCGCGCACGTGACCGAACAAGGCGGATTCCAGCAAGCTCTCAGGGATGGCGCTGCAGTTTTCGGTGACGAAGGGAGCGCTTTTGCGTGGCCCGTGTTCGTGAATGGCGCGCGCCACCAGCTCCTTACCGCTGCCGGACTCTCCAAAAATCAGCACCGGCACCTCGGAAGCCACTACCCGGTCCACCACCCGCAGCATCCGGCGCACTGGCTCGCTCTGGCCGATGATGGCTTCGTATGAAAAACGAGTCTCCCGTGCATCGCGGGAGCGCGCTAGCTCGCGCGCCACGGCGTCAAGCTCCGCCTCGCGGCGTGCGAGCTCGTCGGCCAAAAGACCTTGCGCCCGCTCGGCTTTGCGGGCGGCACGGCGCAAGAGCAACTGATCGCGCGCATCGGCAATGGCCACCGCGGCCAAGGTGGCGATGAGCCGCACCCAACCGAGCTCGCGCGGTCCGAACGCACCGCGCCGCCCGCGATCATCGAGGTACACCACGCCCAGCGCTTGCCCGTGTGCCAAGAGTGGCACGGCCAGCACGCTCCGAAGTTTCAGCGCGTGAACGCTCTGATGCACTTCGGGGAGCTCTCCCGCGGCATCCACCGCCACTACCGGTTCGCCTAGCGCCAGCGCTCGCTCGGCCAGCGAATAGCTGAGCTCGAGTTGCTCTCGGCTGAGATCCTCGCGCGCCAGATTGCGCGCAACGCGAGGCCGGAGCCGACCGCCGGGGGCCCGCAGAAGCAACAAGCCTCGCTCGACGCCGGTCCAAAGCACCAGCGCATCCAGCACTTGACCGAGCAGAGGCTTCAGCCTGTCGCGGTGGCCGAGCGCCCGCACCAGTGCTTCCACATTTTTCAGCTGCTCAGGCGAAAAAACACCCTCGGACGGAGCCTTTACCGCCCGCACCCATTCGAGCCCTTCGACGGCAACTTTGAGTTCATCGGGAACGCGAGCCATGAGCTCGCGCGCGGCTTCGGCGGCAGCCGACGCCAGACGGCGCGCGGCTTCGCCGTCACCCAGTCGCGTTGCCAGTTCGCCTCCGGCAGCCAGAGACGGCCCCCGCACCGCAGGCGCAGCGCGCACCGTCGAAAGCGCAATCAGCTCCGCAACCACGGACGCGGCCGGAGCCGCCGCTGGATTGGAAAGCGCGGCACGCGCGCGGGCGCCCCACCAGTCCAGACGCGCAGGTACGGAAATGGACGATTGACGCGCCAGACGGTCGAGCTCAGGAAGATCGAGCTCTCCCTTTTCGCTTCTGAGCATCCGCGCTGCAGCCCACAGACGGTCAGCCGGCTGGCCCTCTCGAAGAAGAAGCCAGGCGCGTTCCGCCTGGTCGGCCGCTTCCGCCGACTCGGCAGGCAGCGCAATCGCCAGCGCCAGATGCACATATCCCTGGCATAGCGGATCGCGCATTGACTTGGCGCGCCGCAGAGCGTCCATAGCCGCTTCTCGCGCCTCCGCTTCGGCTCCCACGTGCGCGTACGCGGCAACTCTAGCCAGGGCCGCTCGCGCTGCTTCTTTTCCTCTGCCCAAATACTCGAACAAAAGCGTCGACCGCTGCGCCGCCGAAAGCGCTTCGCCGAGCTCACCGAGTTGTGTCGCGGCCGCCGCCACGCCGGACAAATACGTCGCCTCTTCCAGAACCGCGCCGGCGCGCTGCGCATGCTTCGCAGCCGCGCGATACGCGCTGAGCTCGCCGGCCGAATCGTCCTCGCGGTGCGCCAGCACGCCGGCCACGCCCTCCATGCGCGCGCGCTCTTCGTCGTCTTCCGCGAGAAGCCGTCCGCGCTCGAGCTCGCTCCTAGCCTGGGTTTTCTGTCCGAGCGCATCATGCGTGAGCGCCAGCACCTCGGCGGTGGCGGCCGTAGCCTCGGTGCCTCGTAGAATCGTGATCGGTTGCTCGGGCTGACCGCGATCGAGCGCTATTCGAGCGAGAATCGCCGATCTCCGAGAAGAAGTTCTCGCATCGCAGGAGCCCAAAGCAATGCGCCCGAGGTAGCTTTCCGCCATTTCCAAGTCACGCGCACGACGCGCAGTCTCAGCCGCCTCGGTCAGCGCAGCTGCGCCAGGGACTCGCTCGAGCACGGCCAGCGCTCGCCCCAATTGCCCCGAGAGTCGTAACTTGCGCCCCAGTGCTCGGCCCAGAGACTCCGGCGCGAGCCCCGACGAAACCAGCTCTTCTGCGGCGTCCAGTGTCTCCGGGTCTGGATGCTCGCGCGCTAGCTCGAGCGCAATCTCCACGGGTTCGCGCGACCGGGGCCCGCTGCTCCGCCCTTCGCTGCTCTGCCCTTCATTACTAACCTGGTTCTCAGAATCCAGGAGTGAAAAAGATAAGCTTTCCGGATCGAAGCGCTCGACCAAAGATAGGAGGCTTTGGGCGAGCTCCTCGTCCGAACGCTTTCGCGCCGGCCACGCGGCTGCGGCGGAGCCGACCAGCGCAACCAGCCACCGGCTCTGGTTGGTGAGATCCAGCGCCTCGACCAGGTACGGCTTGCGCTCGATGCTTCGACCCCGAAGCTCCGCCACCGAGCGAGCGACAGCGATGGCGTTTTCGAGCCACCTTTGGGGCGCGCCGCTGACGTGGAGATGCACCGTCTTGGAGCGCGCGGCCGCCAGCACTTCGTGACGCCGTATTTTGAGGTAAGCGCGTCGCACCGCAGAACGGCGATGTTCCAGCAGTGTTGCGGCATCCTGGGACGCGCCCAGGGCGCGGAGCGCGCGCCAATGCACCCACCGTGCCGAGGGGCGCGCGCCCGGAGCGCGACAGAGCAGAGCGGAAACCAGGCTGTCCAGCGGCGCCTGCAGGCGACCGCGCAGCGCGGCAGCCGCGGGGTCGGCGGCTCGCGCAACGCTGACGTCCCCAATTTCAGCCAGCGCCACTCCGAGCGCCCAGAGGTCGCGCGCCCGCGCGTCACTCTGAAACTCCGTCGACAATACTTCGGGAGCGAAATAACGCGGGGTGCCCCCATGAACCGCGCGCTCGCCGCTGGCGCCACCCAAGCCGAGATCCACCAGGCGCGCCTGACACGCCCCACTCTCCGCCAGCTCGGGTCCATTGACGATGATGTTTGTCGGCTTGATATCTCCGTGTGCAACGCCGAGCGCGTGCAGGTCGCACAACGCTTGACCGACGTCCCGCGCCACGCTCAGCGCGAGCGCCACGCGCGCCGCAGACGACAGCCGTTCATCGGACAAGATCAGTGGCTCCAGGCCGTCGTCGCCGGCGTCGTCTTCGTCGCCTTGGTCGGAGGCAACAGAAAGCGCTCGTCCCTGCACCCACTCGAGCGCAACGTACGGTGTGCCGCGGGCCACGACATCAGCGGCTCCGCGACCGGAAGCGGCGACGAGCTCGCTCTTGGTGAGCCCCGCGCCAAGCACTCGCACCAGCGCCGGCGAGTCCACCCAGAGCAGCCGTTCGGCTTCGTCGGCGAGGCGATTTCGATGCGCGGGTGAGCTCGCAAACTTCAGCGCCAATCGCTCTCGTGTTTCCGGGTGCTCCGCCAACCAAACCGTGCTGGTAGCGCCTTGACCCAGCCTACGGAGCAGTCGGCACCCACTGACCCCGGTGACCAACTCAGTTGACAGGTCTGTCGATGCCGCCATCCTCGTAATTCTAGCGGATTTTCAAAATAGGTGTCAACTGGGATGGCAGTGGGCGGGAATTAAACGGCAGAAATCGGAATCGCCGGTTAAGGGCTCCCCGCGCCGTCGACCATCCAGCGCTCGAGCACCCGCTCCACTATTTCATGCTCGCGCGAAGGTCGGCGAGCGTGACCATCAACGTCATCGGGTCAAGCGGCGACGGATCGAAACCCAGGCGGCGATAGAACGCCGCAGCCTGAGCGGAGATCGCGTGAACTATCATGCCACGAATGCCTATGGCGTCGGCGGCCCTGACCACCCGCCGCGCTGCATCTTGAAACAGCGCTCGGCCGATGCCGTGTCCCTGATGGGTGAGCGCGACGGCCAAACGGGCCAAAACGACGACTGGAATTGGGTCCGGCATGTTGCGGCGGAAGCGACCTGGCGCTTGCCCCACGCTAACGGCGCTGGAGGCCAATGCATAATACCCGACAACAATGCAGACCTCGCAAACAACGAAGGTTCGCGACGCGCCAGTCACTTGGTTCGCAAGCGCGCGCCGCTTCAGCCAATCGTCGAGCACCGGAACGCCGCTGGAAAAGCTGTCGAGCCGGTGCTGCGAGGCGAGCGGCTCCGGCGCGGACAACATCATCGAGATTTCCAGGGGCGTGCAGCTTTCATCGTCCGGCGTAACCGGTCGTTGGGCTTAGCCGGCGCATCGAGTCGTTTCAAGAACTCGGCGTAGGCGCTTTGGCTTACCGAAATGAGCGCCCGGTCGAGCAGCGAGTTCTCCGCCGCTCGCTTCGCGGCGTCTAGGATGAAGTCCGTTCGGGTCGTGGCGCACACTTTCGCTGCCCGGTCGATGAGACTTCGCACTTCCGGGCGAATCCGAATATTGAGCGTTTCGCGCGGGCGAGCTTGTCGTTTTGCAGCAGTCATATGCTCCTCCGGTGGTTGATGAGCAAAATCAGCATGCCACAAAGCACTGACTTTGTCATTACGCTCCGAAGGAGCCGGATACCTTATTAATAGAAGTGGACGCCCCTTTGACGGAGTCGCGTCTGAGACCTGGCCCCCACGGGCACCGTGCGCCGTCGGCGATCCGAGCTCCAATCAGCCCCTGAGACGGATCCGTTCTCGCCTTTGTCGCGTGGTGGACGACGCGTATGCGGCGCCGCGCGTCACAACCGCGCTCGCTCCCAAAGAGCCCTGGGTATCGGGGTAATGAAAAGCAGTTGGGAAGCGCGCGCGGCTGTGTGGACGGCTTTCAGGATCCGCCGCAAACCGGCGCGAAGCGCGGCCGAGGCAGCGA
This sequence comes from Polyangiaceae bacterium, assembly GCA_036505155.1. Classification (GTDB taxonomy): domain Bacteria; phylum Myxococcota_A; class Polyangia; order Polyangiales; family Polyangiaceae; genus DASXTY01. Next base: position 7,011 of record DASXTY010000337.1, read on the forward strand.
GCTGCAGCGGGCAGTAGCTGCGAGCGTGTCTTCGGGGGATGTGCCTGCGGCCGGGTCAGAGCAAGTAGCCTTGGAACAGGGGTCGATCGGGCAGGCTGGGCCAGGATCGCGTCTGCAACGAATGCGGAGACTGTGCAGCGGCTTGAATCCCTCGGCGGTAATCGACACGGCCAACGGAAAAGCTGCTGGATGCGTGTAGGACGTCATACCGCGCGAGCCTGTGTCGGCGTCTCCGCATCAGCTTAATCGCCCGACGCTGCTCCAACTTCCACGCGGCCCAATTTTGCCGAACCCAAGAGTGTTGTCGATGTCGTTCTCCGGTGCAAACCGCAGAATTTGAAGGTTCTCCACATCAATTGATGCGGCCTCCAGTTTGTAGCTTCTGCGTGGTAAAGTAGCGGCGTGCTCGCAACGGATCGTCCGCGAATCACCTTCGAGGAGTACTGCCAGATCGAGGCGGATAGCCCCGTCAAACACGAGTATCTCGATGGTCAGGCCTGGGCGATGGCGGGCGGATCCCGGGAGCACGCAGCGCTCTGCGCCAACGTACTCGGCATCCTCACCGCGCAGCTGCGCGGGGGACGCTGTCAAGCACACACGTCGGACTTGAGGATCCGCATCCGAGCAACTGGCCTTACCACGTACCCCGATGTGAGCGTCATCTGCGGGCACGCGGAGATCGATCCGGACGATCGCCTCGGTCATACTGTCGTGAATCCTACCCTACTCGTGGAGGTGCTGAGCCCGTCCACGGCTGATTACGACCGAGGGGAGAAGCTCGAGCAATACCAGCGCATCGAGTCATTGAGAGAGGTGGTTCTCGTGGACCAAACGGAACGCAGCATCGAGGTGTGGCGACGCGCAGATACGGGCGACTGGGCCTCTACCCAGTATGGTGAGGGCGCCGCTACACTCGCGTCCATTTCTGCGACGCTCGCGCTCGAAGACGTGTATCGCGATCCGCTCTCGGAGTGACTGGCCGGACAACACTAAGGCGACCTGAACACATCATGGGTGCCGCAGCGACGCCATATGATGTGAGGCCCTCCCTGTTTCACCGAGTCGCCGTATTGGAAGGTGGCCCGGCCGTCGGGCGCCCAGGTCATCTCAAAGACTCCCTTGGCGCCGCGTACACTCCTGACCCGTAGACCGTTCCGAAACCGTTTTCCCGCTTCGAGATCCTCGACGAACAGCCGAACAGCTTGTCGGAAGTTCTCCTTTTGATCCCTCGTCAAGCGGTGAAAGTCTCGTTCAAATCGCCTCGTCGTCTCGTAGGTCGGCACCGAGGGCTACTTCTTGAGCGAAGAGAGGAAACCTCTGCCGCTCTTGTGGCGGGTGGTGCGCTTCTCCTGAATGTCTTTCGAGGCTTCTCGCTCTCCCGCTTGCCACTCGGGCGTCCAAAACCACGCTTGACGCGCGTCGATCGCCTTCAGCGGGCGCATGAGAATCCCGTCCGCCGTGACTTCGAGCTCGATGAGGTCGCCTTCATCGATGTGAGCTGCTTTGCGGAGAGCAGCCGGGATGGTGATCTGACCTTTGCCCCGCACTTCGCTGCGAATCCTAGCGGTTGTCTTCACACTGTCGTAATTTCCTACTTTTGGACGAGGGTGGATTAATAGGAGTCTGTGAAGTTGCCCTACGGGCACTGTGCGCCGTCGGCGATCCAGCGCTGGAGTACCCGTAAGTCGAGCTTGGTCAGATTTCTCTGCACGAATTGGCAGGTGGCGTCCAGAGCGTCGAGCGGCATGGGTTCACCCTTTGAGAACCATTCGTGCAAGCGCTCGCGCTCCGCTACGGGCGCTACGATGCATTCGCCCGGCGGAAGCTCGACCGAATAACACGAGCCGCAGGGGTCGCTCAGACAGAGGCGCTCCGACTCGGTGAGAGTGCCGCACCGAGCTCCCAGGAAAAGCTCCCCCCGACGGGCGTTTGGAAGCAACGGCACAGGCTGGTTAACTGCGCATTCGGAAAAGTTTTCGGGTTTGCGTAGGAGCTTGTAAAGGAGATAGCTATTGCCGGGTTGTCCCGGATCGATACGCGGCATTTGCACCCCAAAGCGCAGAGGGTTTTGCAGAACCACACCGGTTCGCGGCCCGACTTCGGTCTGCTTCGCCACATGCCCGATGGCGGTGGCCGACAAAGCGTCCGGGCTGTGCAGCCAGAGCTGCATGGGGGGATCGACGTCGGCGGGCGCGCTTGGAGCCTGGCCGCAGGCAGGGGCCGAATTCGTCACGTGACAGCTAAGCGAACAGGTCCGAAACATGTTCACTATGTCGCCGCAGTTGGGCGTCTGCTGAGCGTCTACTGGGGCAGAATCGACGGTTCTCGAGGTGACAAAGTTGTAAGTGAGCGGCACCGAGTCTTCCGCGAGAGGGGCGCCGTCGAAGGCTCTGAATCCGAAGTCTCCAGGCTTGTTCGGTCGACGAAGCCTCACCGTGTACAACGTCCCAGGTTGATACTGAACACCTTCCCGCAGTCGATAGACGACGACGCGTTCTACGACGTCGTAGAACGGCTCAAAGGTCATCGCGTTGCCTTCGTCCCCGCTGAAAACTTGAATCGATTGACGGACAGCCGTGGACGGCAAGACGTAGCGGTCGAACCGGAGCTCGATCGCAGTGTGAACCGAAACTCCGCAATCCTCCGGTGGCGCGCATTCGGTGCCTTGCCCCGGCTTGGGGTAAGCGGCCAAAGCGTGCAGATCGGGACCCGGCCCCCGGTCGTCGTGCGCGCCGATGTCGCAACCCACGACCGAAGGAGCGATAAGCAGGCACAGCGCCGACGCGAGTTGAAAGCGTGGCTCAGAACCCCCGATCCGGGGTCGAACGCCGACGCTCAGCTTTCCGCGTACATCTGCAGCTGGTCCCGAACCGTCTCCTCGTTCACACCGGTCCGGATGTGCTCTTTCAGGCAGTCGGCCAGGGTCAGCAGCAGGTCGTCCACACCCTTTTCCTCGATAATTTTCGCAAGTAGCGCCCGGGCTTCGCGGCTGTCGTCCTCCCGGAGAAACTCGCGCACCTTCTCGACAGCGATGTCCCCCTGGAAATCCAGGTACAGGTTGTCGAGTAAATAGCGGACAAGCTCCTTCACTAAGGGCCTCCTTAATTGGAAAAGCCGGACAGTAGACCGACGCCATGCCGCTATACCCGCCGCCGCCGCGATCATGCAAGCAGATTGAGGGGGCTGAGCACCTTTTTTTGGAACCGGCCGGCCTCACCGGCAAACCCCCAGATTGGGGTCCTTGGGCTCGTGGCAGACCAGGCAAGGCCGCGCATTTTGGCGAAGAGCCGCCCCACAGCGGGCGCGAAAGCCAGCCGGGTGCGGGTTTATCCCCGGCCCGGCGCCAAGCCCCAAGTTGCCGCGGCCGCCGATGGCAAGGGTGGCGTGACACATCGCGCAGTCCCGCTCGCTGTGGCAGCTGACGCAGGTGTTGATATTGCGCTGCGCTTCCCGGGCGTGCCCGGAGGGCTGCTGTGCGGCGGAGATATCGCTCCAGACGGCCTTGGGCGGGTGAAACCGCCCGCGTGATGCAAATGCGGCGTAGGGGCCGCTCATGGAGACGCCCGAGCGCTCGTGGCACGTAAGGCAAAAGCTCTGGTGGCGGTGGCAGCTCTGGCAAGAGGGGTCCTGCCGCGCCGTAATCGGATGCAGGCTCAGCCAATCGCTGGGGTGGATCCGGCGGGGACGCACTCTGCCGTCGTGGCAATCGGTGCACTCCGACTCGCGGTGACAGTTGGCACAAAACTGGCTGTCCGCGCCGGCAACCTGCTTGTGCCGTTCGATCCAGTCCGGACCGTGTTCGGCGTTGCGGAGCCACCGGGGAGGGAGCAGGGCGCCGGAGTCGAACTGGGTCCGGAGCAGCCCCCGTTCGGAGAGATGGCAGGTGGTGCACGCTCCGCGTGCGCGCCCTCGCGAGGGGACCGGCATTTGATGACAGCCAAAACAACCCCGCATTCTGGGAAGCTGGTCCCGGGTCGCGAGCTCCATGCGCTCGACCGCGCCGTGGCACTGCGCGCAACCGATGTTCCGCTCGAGATGTATCGCGTGATTGAAGCGCAAGTTGGGTTTTGAAAAATCGCTTTGTTCAACTCGATTTCCGTCTTCAGGTCGGTAGCGCAAATGACAATAGGCGCATTGGTTAATCCGGTCGCTGCCGCCGCCCACACGCGTCAGGTTTTGGTGATCGCTGCCGTGACAGCCGTCGCAGCGAGTCGGCGTTGGGATCAATGAGTCGGAGCTCTGGCGGCTTTTGACGGCGCGGTCATGACAATAGGTGCAGCTCAGACCCAGCCCCTTTACATGCCGCTTGTGGCTGAAGCGCAAGGCCAGCTTTTGAGCAGGAAATATCACCGAGCTGGGACCGACATCGCCAGCTTGGTTTCCGGGCGGCAAATCTTGAAGAGAAACCGCGCTGTTACCTGCTGAAAGGGGTGCACGCGCCGAGCCGGTTTGCGCACCGGCGCGGTCGGTGGGCCCGAAGGTCGCGGCAAAAAAAGCCAGGACGCAAGCCATCGCGAGCCAAAGCGTGGAGCTCGAGCTGCTGGGCGGATTCACTGAAGCACCGTAAGGTCCAGGGTTGCGAGAACGCGAAAGCGCTGCCCCACGAGTTGGTTCAGGCTGTGCTCCCACTCCACCCCGAAACGCCCGTGGCTGAAGAGCGCTAGTCCGGGCGAAAGCCCGGTGCCCAAAACATAGGTGAAGCTCGTCGCATCACGGGTCGGCCTGAGAGCGTCGTGCCAATTGTAGAGCGACACGATGATCAGCGCGTCGTAGGGACCCCCGTCGAAGACTTGTCGCGTGGTGAGATCGGCGCCCGCCCGGTGCCCACTCGGCCCAGTTTCCCCCTGAGTGAGGAGCCCCACACTCCCCATAGCCCAGCGCCAGCGGCCGTCGAGGGAAGCCAGGTAATTCTGCTGTCGTTCGGCGCCCTCAGCAACCAAGAGGCGCGTTCCAACGGTGGCGTTTGCGTCGAAGCGGGGGGTGACTCGGCAGGCGCCGCGCGCCGTGAGTGTGGTCATCCCCTGATGCGAAAACCAGTTGAAAATAGAGTCGCCGTCGAAGGTGGGCAGCTGGTATTCGGCGTCGGCGCCGACGCTCAAGCGATCGGTGGTGTACCACTCGAGGCCTGCGCGGTAGTGGCTGAACAGCTGATTGTAAAAGTCATAAACGACTTCGCCCGAGGCGGCCCCAAGACTGGAGGCTTCCGCGCGCACGGCATAGCCGATGCGCTCGGTGGAAACCCGATTGCCGTTTATGGTGGTAAGACCGCCGCCCAGATCCGCGTTGGGTGAGATGTTCACCGTATCGCGGTTGATGACCTTTCTATAGGTGAGCCGCCCGCGAAGCCACTGGACGCCGGTGCTTTGGAGCGCGAATCCGAACGCGGGAGCCAGCTTGGATTCTTGGAGATAGCTCGGCCATTGATTGCGCTCGAGTCCCTGTCGATCGCCGCGCATGACGCCATCTGCCTCGAACTGCGACGTCGACAGCATCGGAAGCCCCCCGCGTTGTTCGAATCCCGCGAAGGCCTCGAATTCGAGGAACACGGGCGTGGTCAATCGAACCATTGCCCCGTCGAATGACCACCAACCGAGGGCGTCGACCACATATTGGCGCCCCAGCCGGAAACCAAAGGTGCCGTCGAAAAAATTCCGACCCTCCAAGTACGCATACATCAAATCGAGCGGCGACTGCTCCAGGCCGGGTACGAAAGTGCCGTCGTTCCGCGGGTCGCGCTCGCTCCCAAACTGACCGAAATCGGCGTCGAGCCGAAACCGACCGGCAAACGACAGCTGTGGGCCATAGGGCTCGAACGCGCCTTGAATGTTGTAAACGTCGAGACCCAATGTGTTCGTGTAGCGCCGCCGGCGCACTATCGGATCTCCAAACGGACTTCTCACCGCGTAAGACTGCGCGTCGAAGCTTGCGTCTACCTGAGCCTCGTAAGCCGAAGCCTCACGCAGAGTTAGAAGGGGTATGACCAAACAGAGAACGACGCCAACCGCTCGACGTCCGCCCTGGAGCCCGCGGGCTCTCAAGTCCTTACCCCTTACTACCGGCCGAGTGCTTCGGCACGGTTGACGATGCGCGGGGTGAGAAAAATGATGAGCTCACCTCGTGTGTCGCTGGCGCGCCGCCGCTGAAACAATAGGCCGAGTATCGGGATATCACCGAAAAATGGCACCTGATCCAGGTTGCGGCCGGTATTACGGGTGAAAATCCCACCGATCACCGCGGTATGGCCGTCCATCACCAGAAGATCGGTTTCGGCTTCGCGCTTGAGAATCGTGGGATCCCCTCGGGGCGAAGTTTGATTGAAGTCCGGCTCATCTCGATTGATCTTGACGTGCATGCTCACGCTGCCTTCAGCGGTGACGTGCGGCTTGACCAATAGCTGGAGCTTGGCTTCTTGAAATGTGGTCTGTACGCCCTGCGCGCTGACCTGCGAAAAGGGAATCAGAGTCCCTTGCGCGATCCGCGCTTCACGGTTATCCAAAGTCAAGATTCGCGGACTGCTCAAGATGCGGAGGATGCCGTTCGACTCGGCGGCGGACAGCCTCACCGCCAGATTGATGGTGTTATCGATGGACCCGAAGGTGAGACCAATCGCGCCGCCGGAACCGGTTCCGACGGTGGCGGGCAAGTTCACGGCGAAGTTCGGGTTAGCGACCGTGTTGGAGAAGGGACTGAGCCCCGCAGTCGGCGTGTTCGCATCGCTGGCGCCACCCACCACGCCCACCGCGTTGGGAAAGACAATGCCGGTGGGGTTGGCGGTGGCCGCGGAAAAAGTAGCGTCGCCGCCCCACTGAATACCCACGTCCCTCAGATAACGGCTGGTAGCTTCCACGATGCGCGCTTCCACCAAGACCTGGGGGGTCTGGGTATCGAGTGCGCGGGTTAGCTCCTCGATTTGATTGAGGTTGCCAGCCAAGTCCCGCACGATGAGCATGTTGGTGCGTTCGTCGACGGCAATGGATCCCCGTTCGCTGAGCAGCGGCTTGGCCCGCGCTTGTACGTCGCCCGCTTCCGCGTAGCTCACCGGGATCAGGCGAGTTTCAAGGGGGGCGAGCTTGACTTCCTGCTGCCGGCGCGCCACCTCGAGCTCGCGTTCCTTCTCGAGGTCCGCCATGGGCGCCACTCGGATCATGTTGCCCTGGCGCACCATCCCGAGGCCTTTGGATTGCAGCACCACGTCGAGCGCCTGATCCCAGGGCACGTTGCGCATCCGGATGGACACACTTCCGGTCACGTTGTCCGCGGTCACCACGTTGACTCGGCCCACATCCGCCAAGAGCCTCAGCACGTTGTGGATATCGGCGTCTTTGAGGTCCAGATCGATACGGCGGCCGGTGTAGCGCGCTGCCTGGCCCACGATGCTGGGCGTAAAGGCGAGCGCTCGATCGGGCTCCACCGTGCTTTGGCTGAAAATGGCGCTCAGCGCGCCGAATCCGGAGTGCACAGGCGGTAGATCGACGGGAGGTTTTTCGATGTAGACCGTCTGGGAGCGCCGTGCGACCCCGCCGTCGCGCGCCACTCCGGAGGTCGTCGCGGATGGCGCCGCAGATTTTTGAAACGACCAGGTGATACCCCCGCTGCCCCGCGTCACGCGACTTTCGAGCTTGTCCGCTGACTCCACTTCGATGACGACGCGCCCCGGGTGCCCGGAATCGGAGAAGCTCGAGACGCGGCGCACCCATCCCTGAAACGAGGAGACGTCCAATGTGCGGGAAAGGTCTCCCGGAAGCTCCGCGCCCTCCAGCACCAACCGCCGTCGGCCGTCCTGCGGCGCGAGCTCTTGGTACCTGATTGGAGCGGACGACTCGATGGTCACCCGGTCTTCGCCGTCCACACGCCCGAACCGCACGGCCCGCACGGTGGGGAGCTTCGCGGGGGAGGCTTGGACAGACGGCGCGTCGGCGCGCTTCGGGGTAAGCCGAATTCGGAGCTGATTGCCCTCCACCGCCACCGAATAGTCGGCGCGCTCGCTGAGCGTGACCAAAAACCTAACAACCTGGCTCGAGCGCCCCGCCGCACCGGGCGTTTTGAATGCTTGCGCCATGATCCCAGCCACGACACCGGACCGCTCCGTGATGGCGCCGGGCACGCCCTTGAGCTGCGACTGGGGCACGTCGATGAGAAGCCGGGTCGCGCTGCGCTCAAGCCGGGCCGTATACGTGGGTGGCTCGGTGAAGCTGACGACCACCTCCGTGCACCCCGCCGGATCGGGGGGGTGCAGGGTGATATCCGTTGCGTAACGCTGCCCGCTTTGGGCCACTGGATCGGCGGTTTTTGTGGTGTTCGCAGGTCCGGCAGCAGGAGCGGCCATTGCGCGGTGAAGTGGGCAGAGCCCCCCGACCGCGGCACACGCGGACAACACTAGAGTCGCCAGGTCCACCCGTGGGTGAACGCGCTCCAGGATCGCACTTCTACTGCGAATCACGGAAATGACAGACTACTCTGTGCGGATCGCCACGAACAAATTCCGCGCCGGTATCTC
>DASXTY010000338.1:0-5811 GCA_036505155.1 Polyangiaceae bacterium
ACATTCCGAATCCCGCTCAGCATCGGCCAAAAGACGGGCTTTTACCTGGACCAGCGCTCTGCCAGAGCCCGCCTGGAAGAGCTGTCGCCCGGGGCAAGGGTGCTCGACGCATTTTCATTCGTCGGGGCGGCGTCGCTCAGCGCGGCGCGGGGCGGCGCACGGGAGGTCTTGGCTGTGGATTCGAGCCCCTTGGCGCTCGAGGTAGCCGCCGAGTGCGCCGGGCTAAACGGCCTATCCGAGCGCATCCGATTCGAGCGGGGGGAAGCATTCGAGGCTCTGAAATCGGCAGGAAGCTCGGGCGGATTCGACTTGGTGGTGTGTGATCCGCCCAAACTTGCCCCCACTCGAGGGGCACTGAAGGCGGCGATGCGGACAATGCGCAAAATCGCGAGCTTGGCGTGCCGTGCAACCCGGCCCGAAACAGGGCGTCTGATGCTGAGCTCCTGTTCGGCGGCGCTCGGTTTGACCGAGCTGATGCGTTCACTGGCGCTCGGGGCGACGGACGTCAACCTTAGAGCGGTGGTTCTGGAACGCCTGTTTCAAGGTCCGGATCATCCAGTGCCGGCGGGCTTCGTCGAGGGACAATATTTGAGCACCGTGTTGGTGGAGGTAAATCCACCATGAGCCGCCCCATCACGGTGTCGATGGCCCTGGTTTGTTTGGCTCTGAGCGCCGGCTGTCACTTGGGACCGAGCCGTCAGGAGGCTCGCTGCTGCGGCGTCGATCAGCGCAGCCAGCCAGCCGTGCGAAGCAATATCTTGCGGGCGGATTACGCGGGGTCACGCGCGTGCGAAGCGTGCCATGCGGAGATTTACCGGCATTGGATGAGCTCGCCGATGCACCGAATGACCCGCGATGCGACACCAGCCGAGGTCCAGGCTCCGTTTGACGGCTCGGTGTTCGAATTCATGGGAGATACGTTGACCCTCGAACAGCAAGCGGGACGGCGCTACATGGTGCTCGATTCACGACTCGAGGGTCGCGCGATTTTTCGAGTGACACGCGTGCTCGGTGGTCGTTATCGCGAAGACTTCGTAGGCGTCGAAACGACGGGGATGCGGCCTGAATCGCCGGCGCGGAGCGATGAAATGGTGCTGCCCGTGTCGTTCCTTTTGTTCAACCGAAGCTGGCGTTACAAGGGTTATTCGGTCATGACTCCCGAGCGCCCGGGCATGCGGCGCGGTGCTGCTTGGGCGCGGACCTGCATCTTTTGTCACAACACGGTTCCGCATTTTTCCACCCTGTACGACGACATCTTAGGGGGGTCGGCGGCGCCCTACCAGGGTGCGGCGAGCGTGCTCTTGCCAGATTCGCGTCGCTTTAAATACGAAATCAGCGATCCTACGGCGCTCGAGCGCGCGCTGGGCGGGGAGATGCGTTCGCTCGGCGCCTCTTGGGTCCCTTCCAAGAGCGTCGCCCAGCAGCTCGAAGAAGCGGTGGCCGTGACCCGACGCAAGTTTCGACCTTCGAATTTGTTAGAGCTAGGGATCGGCTGCGAAGCGTGCCACGGGGGCGCTGCCGAACACGTCCGGGATTCGCGAACTCATCCCACCTTTACGCTCCAAAGCGATTTCTTGAAGGTCGAAGCTCCAAAGGGCAGCGTTCCAAATTCGGCCGAGGACATCAACCGCACCTGTGCCAAGTGTCACACGGTAGTGTTTTCCCGCTATCCGTACACGTGGGAAGGCGGCCGCCGCGACCGGGAGCCGGGAGGCAGCAGCATCAATTCCGGAGAAGCGCGCGACTTCTTGTTGGGCGGTTGCGCGACCGAGCTGGCGTGCACCCGCTGTCACGATCCCCACGCCGAAGACGCAAGCGACCGGATGGAAACCTTGCAGAGCCTTGCCGGGAACCGCACTTGTACCGCATGCCACCAGAGCTTTGGCAACGACACGGCCTTGCAAATGCACACACACCACCAGCCGACTAGCGAGGGAAGTATTTGCATGAACTGCCACATGCCGAAAAAGAACATGGGCCTGAACTACGCGATGACCCGCTATCATCGCATCGGCTCTCCGACCGATAAGGTGCGGGTCGAACTAGATCGACCCCTCGAGTGCGCGCTGTGCCACGTGGACCGCACCGTGGATCAAATCGTCAACACCATGGAAAAGTTCTGGCAAAAAAAATACGACCGCGGCGCGCTCGAGCGCCTTTATGGTCGAGACCTGCGCGTTAACGCGCTACAGGCGACGCTCGCGCACGGCAAGGACCACGAAAAGGCGGTCGCGGTCTCGGTGGCGGGCGAGCACCAGCAGCGGGAGCTACTGCCCGCGATTGTGCTGGAGCTTGAAAATCGGTATCCACTGGTGCGGTTTTTCGCCCAACATGCCATCGAACGCATAACCGGCAAGAAATTGCCTTTGAACATGCATTTACCCGGTTCGAGCTTGGTCGCCCAGGCTCGAGCCGCCCTTTCCGGGGATGGTGGCGAAGGGAATCGCCATGCTCCCGATTGAACGGCTCACCCCCGAGGAAGCAGCATCGCTCCAGGGTCTGCTTTTTGATCTGGATGACACCCTGCTCGACGGCGGCAAACTGAGCGAGGCGGCTTATTCGTCGCTTTTTCGATTGCGCGAAGCCGGGCTCGGGCTAGCCGTGGTGACAGGACGGCCGGCGAGCTGGGGAGATTTCTTGGTGAGGCAGTGGCCGATAGACGGAGCGGTCACCGAAAATGGAGCCATTTTGTTGGTGAAAGAACAAAGAGGGCATCTCGACCGGGCCACTGACGAGGAGCGTCAGGAGCGCTCTCGGCGGCTGGCGGGGCTGGTTACTGAAATCAAGGCGCAATTTCCAGAGCTTCGTTCGACAAGCGACGCTCGGCATCGGATAAGTGACTTTTCTTTCGACATCGGGGAATGGGAGCGTCCCGGGGTAGAGGTGATCGAGCGCGCGATCGCTTTCGCTCGTGCTCAGGGGGCCAAAACGATTCGCTCCAGCGTTCACCTGCATGTCACGCTGGAAGAAGACGACAAGGCTTCCGGAGCGTTACGTCTCATCGCGGAAATAGCCGGTCTGGATCGGTTGCGCGCCCAGAGCTCGTGGGCGTTCATCGGCGACAGCGAAAACGACGCCGCTTGTTTTGCGGCGTTTCACACCACGATTGGAGTCAGCAATTTGAGTGGCGAGCTGGCGGTACCCCCGCGTTTCATCACCCAAGGCCCGCGCGGTGCCGGCTTTGCAGAAGCCGCAGCGGTTCTGGTCGATCGCCGAAGGAACCGATGATCGTTGGATCGGGCCGCGGTCGACATGACGCGTGCCGCCGCGCGTGCTATTAAGCCGGCCCGAGTCGCGGCCAAACTTGCCGCGGTGCAAGGTTATCCGGATGAACGCATCACACGGCGAAATGGCGCCGGCTCAACTCGAAGGCGCGCTGGCGCAATCGGCTCTCGTGCAAACCGCTCACAGTTATCTGTATCAAAATTACCGTCAACCTCCGGTGGTGCTGGTGCGAGGCCGAGGGTGCGAAGTCTGGGATGTCACCGGAAAGCGATATCTGGATCTTTGCGCGGGCATCGCCGTGAGCACCCTTGGACATGCGCATCCGCGCCTGGTGCGCGCGCTGAGCGAGCAGGCCGCGCGCCTCTTACACGTTTCCAATTACTTTTTCAACGAGCCGAATATTCGGCTGTCGGACAAGCTGTGCGCCGCCACCGGGATGGATCGCGTATTTTTCTGTAATTCCGGCACCGAAGCCATCGAAGCATTGCTCAAGCTGGCGCGTCGGCATTTTTACATGCACGGCGAACCGGATCGGTATCAGGTGGTGGCGTTCGAGAATTCCTTCCATGGCCGTACGCTCGGTGCGCTGGCTGCGACCGGCCAGCCCAAATATCGCGATGGATTCGGGCCGCTCTTGGGGGTGACGCACGTTGCCTACGGTGACGCTCGCGCGGTGCGGGCCAGCATGGGACCGAATGTCGCCGCAATTTTGGTCGAACCGATTCAAGGTGAGGGGGGAGTGGTTCCGGCGCCGGACGGCTTCTTGTCCGAGCTTCGCGAAATCGCGGACCAGCACGGCGCATTACTATTAATGGACGAGGTGCAAACCGGGGTGGGCCGGACCGGTCGATTTTTAGGGTGCCAACACGAGGGCGTCTTGCCGGACGCTTTGGCGCTCGCCAAGGCGCTCGGCGGGGGAGTACCGATCGGTGCCATGTTGTGCAGGGCGCACCTGGCTGAGGCGCTCCCGGCGGGGAGCCACGGCTCGACCTTCGGCGGGAATGCATTGGCTTCGGCCGCTGGGCTTGCCGTACTGGAGGCGCTGGAAGAAGAGAAACTGGTGGAAAGAGCGGCAAAGCTCGGGACTGAGCTCGGCGCCATGTTAAGGGAGCTGGTTCGTCGCCACCCGACGAAACTGGAGAGCAGCCGAGGCCGTGGCCTTTTGCAAGCGCTGGTGTTTGCCCCCGGTCGTGAGGTTCGAGCGGTGCTGGGCCCGCTGCTCGACGGCGGAGTACTTTTGACTGCCGCTGGGCCCCAAGCCCTGCGTTTTTCGCCGCCGCTGGTGGTGACCGAGAGCGAGCTCGAGGAGGGAGTTCGTTTGGTCGACAAGGTGCTAGAAACGATCGGGTGACTCGCCACCTGCTTTGTCTGTCCGACCTCGGCGCGGAAACCATCACAAAACTTCTGGATCACGCCGACCGCTTGCTGGCGCGCCGGAAGTCAGCATGGCCGACCTGGGCGTCGCTCATGGCTGGGGAAGGCGTAGACGACGGCGCAAGGCGTCCGCTTTCGGGAAAGTCGGTCGCCCTGGTGTTCGAAAAGGCTTCGACCCGCACTCGTCTGTCGCTCGAAATAGCGGTGGTCGAGCTCGGCGGTCACCCGGTGTTCGTCTCCAGCTCCACCTCTCAGATGGGGCGCGGGGAGCCCATTGCAGACACATCGCGGGTGCTCTCGCGCATGGTGCACGCGGTCGCGTTCCGTACTTCCTCCGTCGAGCGCCTCAAGGAGATGGCGGAAAATAGTTCGGTGCCGGTGCTCAATGCTCTCACCGACGCGAGCCATCCGATGCAGTTGCTCGCGGATTTGCAGACCGTGCGGCGCGTCCGCGGGCGGCTCCGCGGATTGAAATATGTCTGGATCGGAGACGGCAACAACATGGCGAACTCCTGGGTAGAAGCGGCGGGATTGCTCGGGCTCGAGCTGGTTGTCGCCTGTCCAGCCGGCTATGAGCCCGATCCCGCCGAGGTCAATCGAGCCAAGCAGCGTGGCGCCACGCTATCCATCGTGCGCGATCCGCTGCAAGCGGCAGCAGGCGCAGATGTCATCAGCACCGACGTGTTCATCAGCATGGGGCAAGAAGAGGAGCAGGCGCAACGGCGGGCAGCCTTCGCCGGCATGCGCGTAACCGCCGGGCTCATTGAACGCGCCTCGAGCGAAGTTGTGGTCCTGCACTGCTTGCCGGCTCACCGTGGGGAGGAAATCGATGCCGAGGTCATCGATGGGCCGCGCAGTTTCGTTTGGGATCAGGCGGAAGCGCGGCTGCACACGGCCAAAGCTGCTTTGACCTGGGCGCTCGAAGCGGATGAGTGAATCCGACGCTGCCGGGCTGTCACAAAGCCAATCCCCCGCGGGTCCGGTGGGTGAGCCCGTCCCCTGCGCAACCTGCCGCCAACCGATCGATCCGCTGCGCGCTACCCGAGTCACCATGTATGGCGAAAGGTTCCAATATTTCTGCAGCGTTCAATGCCGAGAGCGCTTCGACGTGGCGGCGCTCACGCCATTGCCCCAGCCTCGTCGCCGCACCGGCTCGGTTCAATCGGTGGAGCACGATCGCGAAAATGATTCTCGGTCCATCCAGCGCCAGAG
>DASXTY010000339.1:0-1930 GCA_036505155.1 Polyangiaceae bacterium
GCGCAGATCGCTCTGTGGCTCGTCGACACCAGCCACGACGCCACCATCGAAGCTAAAGAAGGTACGAGCGAGCTATCAAAGCTCATTCGTCATAGGATAGGATTGGACGCAGCGGGACCCATCCAGCTCGAAAAACTACGAGCCGTCGCACTGCGGTATATTCTCGGAAACGAGTTCCGCCGCGACTTGACGTGCCCGGCCCCGGCCAGCTTGGCCGGGGTTCCGCTCGCGCTGGGCAAGCATGACGATGGCATTCGCGATCTAGCAAAGCGCCTGCGCGCCAATTATCCAAACCGGTACCCGGGCATCGCCGATAGCATCGAGGCAGAGCTGGGGCTCTCAGAGGCCAAGCTTCCGGCGGAAGCTCTGGGTTCGATCGATACTTTCCGTTTCGAGGAGCGCGCCCTGCTGTCACATTGCGCGGCGCTCGTCGCGGAACAGCGGTTCGAAGAGGCATTAGCTGTCGTCCTTGAGCGCGGGAGTAGCTTTTGGCTCAACCAGGACTTGGCCCGGAAAGCGCAGTGGGAAGCCTGCCGCCGCATGGCCGAGCTAGGGAAGGTTGCGCTCCGCGTTGCCTCGGAGCTCAGGAAGACGGCGGCGCCGCCGCAAGACTGGATCGAGGCCTACTCGTCCCCGGACGGCTGGTACCAGCTGGACCTGGCGCAACGACGCCTTGAGGTTTGGGTATCTGGGCTGGAGGACGAGGCTCCTGAACGTGCACTCGGCGTTGTGCGACGGCTGTACGAAGACGCCTGCCATGCCATGGCAGAGGGCTTCACCGGATCTCTCGTGGGTGCACGGTGGGCCATACCGCGCGTGTTGACCCAGACCCATATCTACAGCGACGTCGTCGAGCCACAGCCGAAGCCCGTTGCCTACTTTCTCGTCGACGCCATGCGCTTCGAGATGGGGAAGGAGCTGTCGGAACGTTTGCCAACCGCTGCCGAGGTGTCGGTGCGGCCGGCGGTGGTCGCGCTGCCGAGCATCACTCCGGTCGGCATGGCCGCACTCCAGCCTGGTGCTTCGTCCAGCTTCAGCGTCGTCGAAAAGTCGGGCAAGCTGGGAGCGCTGATTGACGACGCCTTCTTGTCGGACGTCGGCGGGCGTAAGAAATTCGCCGCAGCGAGGATTCCCACTCTGGTGGACCTCACGCTCGACGAGCTCTTGGGACTCAGCACAGCCAAGCTTCGAGCAAAAGTTGAGAACGCGCAGGTTGTGGTGGTTCGATCGCAGGAGATCGATCACGCGGGCGAAAATAGCTCCGCCCGTCAAGCGCGCCGCATCATGGACGAGGTGCTGGGCGATCTGGCCACCGCTGTCACTCGCCTAGCGAAAGCAGGCATCGGGCATTCAGTCATTTCGGCGGACCACGGCCATCTTTTCGCTTCGGGTCGCGATGATTCAATGAAGATCGAAACACCTGGGGGCCAACAGGTCGATCTTCACCGGCGCTGTTGGGTCGGTAGGGGAGGCACGACTCCGGCGGGGTGCGTGCGCGTGGCGGCATCGGCGCTCGGCTATGCGTCGGACTTGGATTTTGTCTTTCCCTCGGGGTGCGGTGTCTTCAAGGCGGGTGGGGACCTTGCCTTTCACCACGGGGGGCCATCCCTACAAGAGCTGCTCGTGCCGGTACTGACGATTCGGCTGCAGCCTGCCGAGCCAGCCAGCGCGAGCTCGAGCCGTGTGGCGGCTACGGGTATGCCCGGTGCAATCACCAATCGCATCTTCAGCGTGACGCTCCAGCTCGGTGGGCAGAACCTGTCGCTCTTCTCCAGCGCGCTGTCGGTCCGGCCGTTGCTGCTTGCCGGGGGCAAACAGGTCGGCGTTGTCGGCATGGCAGACCCGCCGTCCGCGCTCGACCGCTCGACTGGCTGCATCACGCTCGAGTCCGCAAAACCCATCACCGTCGCGTTCCTGCTCAACGACGAAC
>DASXTY010000340.1:0-5030 GCA_036505155.1 Polyangiaceae bacterium
AAGCCCATGATGAGGGCAAAGTCGGGGCGGATCGTGTTCGTTTCGAGCGTCGTGGGCGAGACGGGCAACGCGGGACAGACGGCCTATGCCGCGTCCAAAGCGGGGCTGCTGGGCATCGCCAAAAGCCTGGCCCGCGAATACGCGTCACGTTCCATAACCGTCAATGCGGTTGCGCCGGGCTACATTGAGACCGACATGACCGCGGCCCTAACGGAGGAGCAACGGACCGCCATGCTGCAAGGGGTCCCCCTTGGCCGGCCCGGGACGGCGGCCGAAGTGGGGGCTGCCATCGCATTCCTGGCATCGGACGAAGCCGCCTACATCACCGGTCAGACGCTCCGCGTCAACGGGGGCGTGTATATGTAAATTCCGGGGATTTTGCCCCAGAACCGAAAAACCCATGCAAGCGAGCCCAGCTTTGGTGTAAGGCGCCCGTGGAGGTAACATGGCAGAAGGTCGCGATATTACGGCCGAGGTAAAACGGATCATCAAAGAGCAACTCGACGTCGATGAAAAGGATATCAAGCCGGAGTCTACCTTCATCGACGATTTAGGCGCCGACTCGCTCGGTCTGGTCGAGCTGGTGTTAGCGTTCGAGGAAGCTTTTGAAATTGACATCCCTGACGAGGACACCGAGAAGATTCGGACCGTGCAGGACGCCGTTGATTACATTAAGAAGAACTCCCAGAGCTGAGATTAGCTAAGGCTTCGCCCACGCCGGTTCCGGCTGGTTTTGGCCGCTCCGGTGCCGTCAAGCAAATGGAACGCGTCGTAGTCACAGGGATCGGCCTCGTTACGCCAATCGGCATTGGCACGCAAAACGCGTGGGAGGCCGCCATTCACGGCAAAAATGGGGTTGGGCCGATTACGCTTTTCCCGACCACCCCGGAGTACGCGACACGAATTGCGGCGGAGGTGAAGGACTTCGACCCGACGCTCTACATGGAGCGAAAGAAGCTAAAAGAGTGCGCTCGCTTCATTCCCTTTTCCATGGCGGCTACCCGGATGGCGGTCGAGCAAGCCGACCTCGGCCTCACCGAAGAGGAGCGGGAGCAGGTCGGGGTGTTCATCGGCGTGGGACTCGGGGGACTCGAAAATTTGGAAAAAGTCACGCTCACTCTGGACCGAAGGGGGCCCAGCAAAGTGAGCCCTTATTTCATTCCGTCGCTGATCGCGAACATGGCGGCGGGCCAAGTGTCGATCGCCTTCGGCTTCCGAGGGCCGTCGTACGCGCACACCAGCGCTTGTTCGTCGAGCGCGCACGCCATCGGAGAGGCGCTCAGGTGGATGCAGGATGGTCGCGCTCCGGTGATGATCGCCGGCGGCGCAGAAGCTACCATCTCTCCCATTGGCATTGCCGGCTTTAGCGCCATGTTTGCGCTGAGCCGGCGCAACGACGAGCCCGAAAGAGCCAGCCGCCCGTGGGACCGGGGTCGCGATGGATTCGTGTGCGGCGAGGGAGCGGGCACCCTGGTGCTCGAAACCCTGTCGCGCGCAAAAAAGCGGGGCGCCCGCATCTTGGCCGAGATCACCGGGTCGGGAGCGACTTCGGACGCCTATCATATCACTAAACCCGCTCCGGGCGGAGCGGGCGCCGTGCGCGCCATGCGGTTGGCGCTTGCTGACGCCAAACTTTCACCGGATCAGATTGATTACATCAATGCGCATGGCACTTCGACCCCGGCCGGCGATACCGAGGAATCCAAAGCCATCGCAAAAGCTTTCGGCGCGCACGCGCTGGAAAAACGCCTGTGGGTGAGCTCTACCAAGTCGATGACCGGACACCTGCTCGGGGCAGCCGGGGCGCTCGAGGCGGCTTTTTGCATCAAGGCCATCGAGACCGGCATTGTGCCGCCGACCATGAATCTGGATGATCAAGATCCGGAGTGCGTTTTGGATTTCGTGCCGAATCGGGCGCGCGAACGCAGAGTGCGCCGCGCCATGTCGAACTCTTTTGGGTTTGGCGGGACGAATGCCACTCTGACCTTCAGCGCCCTGGAACCATGATGGACTAAACCGTCTGTGGAACTGACTGAGTCTTGGACGTGGTCGCTGGCGCCGATGAAATAGGTCACGCATTACCAATAACTGCGAGTAGACATGCAATGTCCCTATTGCCGGCAAATGGAGAGCCGGGTAATCGATTCCCGCTTGGTGGCGGGCGGAACCGTCACCTGGCGAAGGCGAGAATGTGACGGCTGTAAGCGTCGCTTCACCACTTACGAGCGAGTCGAATACGCATTGCCAAGCGTGGTGAAAAGAAATGGCCAGCGAGCGCCGTTCGATCGCCAGAAGGTATTGAGAAGCCTGACCATCGCCTGCAGCAAAAGGCCCGTCGCCGCCGACACCCTGGAAGAACACGCCGAGGCGATCGAGCGGGAGCTCTGCGAGCGGGGCGACAAGGAGGTGGAGTCCCGGATCATCGGCGAATCGGTGATGACTCGGCTCAAAACCTTGGATCAGGTTGCGTACGTTCGTTTTGCCAGCGTCTACAAATCCTTTCGCGACATCGACGAGTTTCAGCGGGAAATCAACGAGCTTGTGCGCTCGCCCACTTCGGATTAGGTGGTTCTCCGTGTACGCAGGTGCTGCTCAAACGCCCGCACACGGTTGGGGTTCTTAGCCCACAGCGGCCCGCATAGCCCACCAATGTCGGACGCCGCCTCCATGTCGGACATCGATATCAAGCTGATGTCGCGCGCGCTGAAGTTGGCGCTTCAGGGTGATCCCTCGCCCAATCCGCACGCAGCTGCTGTGCTGGCGCAAGGAGAGAAGCCGCTCGCCGAGGGATTTCATCAGGCCGCAGGAACAGAGCACGCAGAAGTCGCCGCTATTCGCCAGGCGGGCGCGACAGCTCGCGGAAGCACCATGTACGTAACGCTCGAACCGTGCAATCACGAGGGCCGAACCCCTCCCTGCGTTGACGCGATTTTGGCGGCGGGGGTTCGGCGCGTGGTCGTGGGTTGCCGCGACCCGAACCCGAACGTGCGCGGCGGCGGGATCGAACGCTTGCAAGAAGCCGGGGTAGAGGTCGAGCTGGGAGTGTTGGAGGCCGAAGCCAAGGAGCTGGTCCGACCGTGGACCAAGTTCGTCACCACGGGCACGTCGCACTTGGCCCTCAAGCTCGCCTTGTCGCTCGACGGGCGGATCGCCACTCGCACCGGCATTTCGAAGTGGATTACCTGCAATGAATCCCGGGCACGAGTCCACGCGCTGCGCGCCTACCACGATGCTGTCATGATCGGAGTGAACAGCGTCATAACCGACGACCCGCAGCTCACCGTGCGCGATGTTCCCGGCCGAAATCCCATCCGAGTGGTCATCGACAGCAAGTTACGCACGCCCGTGAGTAGCCAGCTCGCCTCGCGTGCGCGCGAAGTTCCCACTTGCGTCGTCACCACCGTGGACGGCTCGCGCGCGGCGGCCGAAGCGCTGGAAAGCGCCGGTGTCTCAATCCTCCGCGTACCGGCAACCGCGGAAGGCCGTTGCGACATGATCGCCACCCTGCGCGAGCTCGCAGCCCGAGAAGTGGTCAGCGTCTTGTGCGAGGGAGGCGCCGAGCTTGCCGGCAGCCTGCTCGCCAATGGGCTCGCCGATGAGCTCCACGCCTTTATCGCTCCCGTGCTGCTCGGCCCCCGCGGCCGTCCCGCAGCCGTCGACTGGGCCGGTCCGGAAAATCTTGCCGAAGCTCCCCGAATCGAACCCCCTCGTTGGGAGCTCTGCGGAACTACCGCGTATGTCTGGGGTCCTCTGCTGTATCCGAAACGCGCGAGGGCGACCACGGCGTAGTACCGTCCGACGCAAAATCCCATACTCGAGTTGGGGCAGCCAGGTTTGCAAAAACCCCTGCTCCGCGCTAATTTCGACGCTGCAAAGATGGCGATTCGCGAGATCCTCGAGTACCCAGATCCACGCTTGCGTGAAGTGGCCGAACCGGTCGCGGTGGTGGACGATGCAATTCGGCATCTGGTCGAAGACATGGCGGAAACAATGTACGCGGCGCCCGGGTGCGGGCTCGCGGCCACTCAACTCGGCATAAAAAAGAGGGTCTTCGTGGTCGACATCGCTTCCGAGGATGAACCGAGCGATCTCAAGGTGTTCATCAACCCGGAAATTGTCGCGACCGAGGGCACGCAAACGTATCGCGAGGGCTGCCTTTCTTTTCCAGGCGTAACGGAAGAAATCAAGCGCGCAGGTCTGGTGAAAGTTCGCGCACTCAACGAGCTCGGCAAAGAATTCGAGCTGGAGGCGGATGGCCTTTTGGCGGTGGCGATTCAGCACGAAACCGATCACCTGAACGGCGTCTTGATGATCGACAAGCTCAATGCCGTAAAGCGGCGGTTGATGGGCCGCAGGCTCGCCAAGGCCCGCGCCGAATCCGAGAGCGGGGCAACACCGACCAGCACCGCACGCCTCTAGGCGAGGCGACGCGTCAAACAGGGGTTTTAGGCTGCACAGTGCAGGCACGTCAGCGGCTTTTTGCATCGGTGCCAAAGCGCACGCGCCGCGCCGTTGCCGTGTCCAGAACGCCTCGGTCCAAAGCGGTTTAAACGCCCATCGAGCGCGGCACGCGCAATGCATTTACCGACGCAGTGCGAACTTCGCACTCAAGGAGTATCACTATGCGTTCATTTCAATGGCGACAACTACCGGTGTCTCTCCTTTCTCTCGCGGCCCTCGCCGCTTGCGGGACGGGAGAAGAAAAAGGCACCAGTACCCTAACTCTGGCCCTTTCCGCGAGCGACGCTACTGCTCCGGCTACCACTCTGGGTGGCACGGGCGGCCAAACTTCGGTGGGCGAAACGGCGAGTATCTCCACCGCGTTCGTGACCATCGACAGGATTTACCTGGTTACTGGTGAGTGTGCGGACCAAGAAGCCGCGCGCCGACCGCAAGTTGGCGCTCCCGCTGAAGCTGACCTGGCCGAGGCCGCGGCGAATGACGCGCGGTGCAGAGTCACGCTGCGCGACCAGCCGGTTACGCAGGACCTTCGGCAACTTGCCAGCGCGACTGCTACCCTGGTTAGCGAC
>DASXTY010000341.1:0-5475 GCA_036505155.1 Polyangiaceae bacterium
TGCGCAAGTCTTGCTCCGGCGATTCGACCTCGAGCGAGAGGTCGCTCGACTCAACCAGGGTGGCGAGCACGAGCTCCCTTTTGGCACGCGTCATTGCCACGTAGTACGCTCGCCGCTCTTCGCCGAGTTCGTCGTGGCTCGCAGTCGGCTTAGGGCAGCTGGGAAATACGATGACCTTGTCGAATTCCAATCCCTTGCTGCCGTGGAACGTACACAGATGAACCAGATTCGGCGCTGCGTGTGCGCGATCACGAAGGGCGGCGTCCCGAGAAGCGAGGAGCAGCTCATCCGCCAGCTCTTTGCTGCCGATTGGTGCAAGGCGGCCACCGGGGCTACTTCGCGAGCGGTCGACCTCTTCCGCAAAAGTCAGCAGCTCTAGTACCGGCCGCTCGCTGGTGGTTCGGCCCCATCGCTCAAACAGCTCGCGCGCGAAGTCCACGGCGGATCCCTCGATTGGTGTTTCGTGATCCCATAAGTGTCGGATCATGCGAAACGCCGGGTGGCGTCGATGCACCGGCCGGTGGAATGCCCGATGGTGTATGACGATGTTGACTCCTTGAGTTTCGAGCAGGTAGCGCACGGCATCCAAGGCCGCCCAGTGGCGCGCTAGAATTGCGATGCTGCCGACTTGAGCCTCGAGGCTTTTCCTTGCCATGAATGCCGCATGGGCGCTGAGCTCTTGGTGATTTCGGTAGCGGAAGCGACGCACGGAATTTGTGCCGCCCGGAGCTGCTGACGGTGCCGGCCGCACTTGTTCGTCAGGAAGCGTCTTGATTCTGTCCGGAAGGGTCGTCGCGAAGCGTGCGGCAGCTTCCACGATGGGCGCATTAGACCGAAAATTTTCCGCCAAGCAGATGCGGCGCGCGCCGAACTCCTGCTCGAAGCGGCGCAAAAACTCGACGGAAGCGGCGCGAAATCCATAAACCGCTTGGTCGTCGTCGCCCACCACGTACACGGTGCGCTCGGTTCGCTCGGTAGCTCGCGCGCTACGCTCCAATCCGACCAAGGTCGTCAGCAAGCGATATTGGTCCGCGTCGAGATCCTGGTACTCATCCACGATGACATGGCGCACCGGTCCGAGCACCCGTAAACGGAGCTCTTCGGAATTAGTTTCTTCGAGCTCTTGCCCGCCCCGATGGTCCGCGCTGCCCTGCGAGAGCGCCGGCGCCCCCAGCAATTCAGCCGCGCGCACCAGCGCCTCATCCAGGACGCGATCGGCATCGTCGGCATCATCGCGCAAATCGGCGCCGGTGAGACGCAGCGCAAAACTATGAAAGGTGCGAATATCCACTCCCGCGGCCCGCGCGCCGAGCTCCCCCTCGACTCGTTCTCTGAGCTCGGCCGCAGCAGATCGGTTGAATGCCAGCACCAGGATCTCCTCGGGGCGTATTTGCCGCGCGCGCACCATGTGAGCAATCCGCCGCACCACCGTATGGGTCTTGCCCGATCCCGGACCCGCCACCACGAGCAAAGCGCCGTCCTGCGCAGTAACCGCACTCTGCTGCGCTTCGGTCAAGCCCTCCAGTAGTCGCTCTTCGGTGGCGGGGCTCACGGGTCGAATCAGCCCACGCCGCCGCGACTTGAAATACTTGTCGAGAAAGTCTTCCCGCGCGAGCTCGAAATAGTCGCGCGCGTACGCTTCGCGCCGCTCTGCCGGCAGAAGCGCGTATTCGCGCAACTGGTGAACCAGCCCGATATCGTGTTCCAGGTTCCGCTTGGGGCGCGTCAGATCGAGTGCCGAGACCGGTTTGGTGGGATCGATAGAAACTCGGATCGCAGTCTCGAGCACCACCGGTGGATCATCGAGGTGCCACGCTTCGAGGTGGTGCAAAAGCAGGCAAGCGGAAACCACGTCGTCGGCACTGCGGCGCCGAAACAGGTCCGTTGATTGGCGTAAAAAAGCGTTGATATCGAGCTCGAATCGCAGATCTTTACCGCGCTGACCACCCAGCACGGTGTCAGCGTATTCGAGCAGAACTTCGGCTGTGCTGCGCTGCGCGCGAAGCTGCTCGAGTCCCTGCCGGAAATTCGGCTCGAAGCGGACCCGGTAACGGCCTGTTCCCACCTTGTCGAGCCGGATCAGCCCCTGCCTTCTGAGCGCCCGCAAGGCGTGAAACAGTTGGTGCGGCGGCAGCGATCGACCGATCGCGCGACCGACTTCGACCGCCGCCGATCGAAGGTGCAAGACCGGCGCGTCGTCGAGGTCCTCCCCGAGCTTGAACAGCTCCTCCAGCGCCTGAAAGTGCCCGGCTGCAATGTCGCGTGCGGAGGCGGAAACGCCGCGGGACAACGTGACTTCGAAGGCCAAATCATGACCGATGAGCTCGAGCCGCGCCAGGGATTGCATCTCGCGAAATGCTTCCGAAGGCAGCAGCCCGGTCTCGTCGGCGAGATCCAAAATACTAATCCGGCGTGGTCGCTGCGGATGGTACAGGTAACGGAGGACGCGCAAGGTCGCCGGTGATGTGTTTTCGGGGAGCGCCTGTTCAGCCAGTTCGATGGAAGCCAGAAGCGGGAAAATTCCAAACGCCCGGGTTCGATTTTCTCGTCGAGCAAGAACGCCGTCGACCTCCAGGTGATAGAGAACCAGCTTGAGCTTCGAGCTGAAATGGTCGCGATCCCAGTCGAGCTCGACGTCGAGTCGCTCCTCGGCAAACAGATCCTCCGGCACCACCCAGAGCTCGACCCGCCCGTCTTCAGCCGATTTCAGGCGACGCGCTCTGGCGCGCAAGGCCTTGAATACGAACCGCACGTCGCGGGCGGTCACTCGCGAAGAGGTTTTTAGGTAGAACTGTGTTTCGAGGTCGTTTTCGCAATAGAGCAGGACGCAGCGAGCAGGAAGTCCGTCGCGACCCGCTCGCCCGGTTTGTTGGAAATAATCTTCGAGCGATCCCGGTAGCTCGTAATGGACGACCAGACGGATGTCCGCCTTGTCGATTCCCATGCCGAAAGCGCTGGTTGCCACGACGGTGCGTGCGTGGCCGTCGAGAAACCGCTCGAGCTGCTCGGCTTTTTCGCGCGGGGGGAGCCGGCCGTGATATAGCGAGCAAGCAATTCCGCGTTCGCGAAGCACTTCGGCGACCTGACGGGCCGTGCGTACGGTAGCGCAATAAACCAGCCGCGCCCCTTCGTTTTGAGCCGCAAGCAAATTGCAGAGCTCGGAATCTTTCTGGGTTTCATTTTGTGCGGCCAGAACTTCGTATGCCAGATTGTCCCGTCTCGATCCGTAGTCCTTGACCGCGATGGAAACGCCGAGCCCTCGCTCGACCTGGGCTGCGATATCTCGGCGCACCTCGGGCGTGGCAGTCGCCGTGAACAGGGCCAATAAAGGCGGCATTTTCGGGGCGTCTTCGGGGAGGCGGTGTATCTCGGCAATCGCGCGCGGCAAATACGTGTAGTCGGTTCGGAAACTGTGCCCCCATTGGCTGATGCAGTGCGCTTCGTCGATGACCCACAGAAATGGAGGTCGATTTCGGAGCAGTCTCGAAATGGACGGATTTCGGAGCTGCTCGGGCCCGAGGTACACGATGTTGTACTTGCCGGTGCGGAGCCCTAAAAGGACCTGTTGGCGCTCGGCCATGGTTAGCTGCGCGTTGATGAAGCAGACGGCTGGGTATCGAACGCTGAGGGCACTCACCTGATCGGCCATCAGCGCTTGAAGCGGAGAAATGACCACGGTGAGGCCGTGTAGCCGCTCGGCTCCGTGCACCGCCGGTAGCTGATAACACAGAGATTTACCGCCTCCGGTAGGCAGGACTACCAGCGGGAGTTCGGCGCCCAGCACCGCGTGCACAATTTCGCTTTGATGCGGTCGAAAGCCAGGGAGCTCGAAGTTGCGCTCCAGAATTTCTTCCGCAAAAGGACGATGGACGTCACAGCTCGCTCGATGGACGCAGCGGTGGTCGGGACACAGCGGTCCAAGCAGCCGCGTCAATAGCTCCGTGAACCGAGGCAATGAAGCGAGCGCAGGGCTGGGTGGAGCCGGAACCTGGCCGGCGCGCTGTGATACTTCGATGAAACGGACCGCGAGCGCAAACGCGAGGATTTCAGCAGGTCCTCCGTGCACCGTCTCGAGTAGCCGGGGGAGCTGCACGCGGCACATTCGGCTCAACAACGATTCAGGCAGTTGCCGCGCCGCGGCGGCCGGATTTTCGAGGGCTTTCGAAAACGCGCTCGAAAGGCCGTGTGCCGCCACCCGATGGCCGGCTTCGGCCAGCAGCGACGCGTACAACGCGGAAATCTCCGGATCGAGCGCGCGCAATATTTCCCAACATTGCTCCGCGCGTTCACGCGACTCTCGCGCGTCCGCGACCGGATCCGGGGTGCTGCCCGGGGCTTGCTCCTGCTTGCCGAGCGCATGCGACATGCGCATCGGATCCGCAAGCATTGAAAGCGTAAGAGTATCTAGAATGGGTCGCTCTTGGGCGAACCAGCCAAGTGGAGGCTGTGCCAAAAGGCCCTTATCGAACCCGATAAAGTTGTGCCCGCCGATGGCTGAATCCCGCACAAAAAGAGTGAGTTTGGACGCCGCCGCTCGCTCGACACCGCGACGGACTTCAATGCGGACCGCCTCGTCACCGCGCACGGCGCCCACAGCCAGGACTCGACCGGTACGATCGGCCTCGACGTCCATGAAGACGATATCTGTGACGTCCACCTCCGATTGGTCTATCACGCAAAACGAAAAAGCGCTTCCCCAGACGCAACCCGCGGCCCAGCGACGGGTAGCAAGGTGCTAGGTAAAACGGGTGACAGTTGAGGCCGACGTGAACGCGGAAAACCTCGAAAAGGCTACCGCCAGCGCTCGGGAGGCTGCAGTATTGGAACTCTATCGCATGTCCCAAATGCCGGAATCCGTCCAGCCTTCGAAGGTATAGAGCTCGGGCTGATCCGCCAACATGAAAACGCCACGACCGTGGGTCGCAGCAAAGACGCGCCGGCGGTCCGGGTCGATGGCGATGTCGACACCAGTGAATTCGGGAGTCCCTCGCCCACGGAGCTCCAATTCGCGCCGGCGTTGGTGGTCAGGAACACGCCGGAGTCAAGCCCGGCGTAGAGCGTTCTGTGATTCGGATCGCGCGGGTCTATACGAGTCACTTTGACGGGCACATTGGGCGGCAGGCCATTGCTTGCCGCCTGCCAAGAGCTGCCTGCGTGCAGCCTATGCCACACGTTAGTCGATCCAAACGAATTGAAGGCAATCCAGAGCTCATCGGCTGCGACCAGGTCCACGGCGATCGAGGTGACCGGCGCTTGCGGTAAGTTCGAGTCGGGCCGAAGCTCGAATGTTTCCGCACCGTCTCCTCCTCATGCGCGGACGCCGCCCCGTGCGAAAAGCGGATAGCGACTGCGGAGCACGGCCAGCGCACAGAAACCGACCAGCACTGCCCACCAGAGCGTCGCCACTCGGCACAATATCATGGACGCGGTTGCGGACCCGGCAGCAACGCCGCCCAGGTGGACGAGCTGCTGTTG
>DASXTY010000342.1:0-7044 GCA_036505155.1 Polyangiaceae bacterium
TCCGCGATGCCGATGGACTGGGCGGTGCATATTGACTGTTGCAACGCCCTGGATGCGTGGTCGTCAGTTTCGGCGTGCACTCCCTGGGGTCCGCCAGTGCCGCCCTCGATGGACCTGGAGATTGTGTGATGGTTGCGGAGCTCAATCTGCATCAGGTTGCCGGCCGCTACGCGCCGCGTCTGTTGTATCCAGCTGAGCTCTCGCGGTACGGAGTGCTCACCTGGCGCGCTCGCATGGTAAACGAATACCTGTCTGCCAGCGTATTTGAAGCGTTGGCGGCCCAGCTCCAGGGGGCCGGCTTCGATTCGAACAGGGTGGACGAATGCTTGGGCTTTGCCGAGGAAGAGCGTACGCACGGTGTCTTATGCGGTGCAGTGGTGGTGGCGCTCGGTGGCGACGCGAAGGCACCCATCGGAGAGCGACCGCCGTTCCCGCTGCACTCCGATGCCCCCCCGCGCGCCGCCGCATTGCGAAACCTGATCCACATCTGTTGCATGAGTGAAACCGTTGCGGTTGCGCTGATTGGAGCCGAACGCCTGGAGATGCCGGACGGGCCTTTACGGGAGCTTTTGACCAGGATTTACTCCGACGAAGTGGGGCACGCGCGATTCGGTTGGCGACTGCTCGAAGAGCACGGACCTGCGCTCGAAGCGCAGGAGCGTTTGGCCGTCGAGCGCTATTTGCCGACCGCTTTCGCCCACCTGGAGGCACACGAGCTGGCACATATTCCCGATTGCGATGCCCCGCCAAAGGGTGCGGTTCTCGGGTTGTGCAGCGGGCGCGAGGCACGTAGACTCCTTTACGAAACCATGGACGAAGTCATCCGGCCTGGGTTGCGCCGGTGGTTTCGGTGCTAAGACGCTGACGAATCTTTGAGGCTGGCGAGCTCCAGGTGCTTGCGGAACAGCTTGGCCATGTTGTCCGATTCAATCGGGCGCCGTGCTCGTCTGTAAACACGTGCTCGGTCGGCGCCTTGTTTGGGTTAAAAACACCGGCGTCACGCAATTGGCTGGAAAAACACCGGTACCAGGTTCGTTTAGTGGAGACAGACTCCAAGAGCATCAATCCCCTCAGCGCGCTCAACGGCTACTTGCCCGACAACAGTCAGTACCTGCCGAACCCGGCGCAGGACTACGGGTCCGACTACGCGCCCACGGCGTTGCCCCGAGGCATCGGTGGCTACTACTGGGTGATCTTTGGAAGCCGGCGCACTTACGGCAATCACCTCGCTCCCGGGGGCACGGACGGTGGGAGCAGCTACGCAGACCTGGTCCGCAAGAAGGTTTGGATCGCTGCCATCGACCTGGATCACTGGGCCAAGCCCGATCCCAGCCATCCCGCGTTCTTCTTGCCCGGGCAACCCTACGACACGGATGCGAAGCGTCCTTTCGCGACGCTTGAACCTTGTGCGGCCGCAGGAGCGACGTGCGAAGCGGCCTCTGACTGCTGCATCGGAACCTGCCGAGAAACCGGGCGTCAAAGCGACGGCACGCCGATTTTGCAGTGTGGACCTTAGTTGGCCCCTCGAGTCTACATCTTCGATACGACACGGGAAACTATCTGCTCAGGCTTTCGGGTGGCTGCGGCCTGGACCAGGGCTACTCCGGGCTAGCGCCGCCGTCTCGTTACTCAAAGCTTCTCCTCCGTGTATAAAGAGAGCTCGACCATGCGCTCCAAGCTTTTGTCGACCGGCAGGCCGGCGAAGTTTCGTAACACCAGCTCCTTGATGTATAGACGGATGAGGTAGCGCAGTTTCAAAGACTGGCTACGGGACGCAAATACGAAATCACGGTGGCCGTTGTTCACGACAATCACGTTGCGATCCGCATCGAAGCGCGAGCGCCAGAGCTCGCCGGCCGCGCGCTCGAAGGTGTAACCCGGTAGACCCCGCGCATTCGTCATGCCGGTGCTGCCCTGCGAAGCGAGGGTGTCCGTCACGGTCACCAGCGCGTCGGCCGTGCAGGTTATTTCCCCTTGTGTCACGGTTACGCGCAGCCGAATCAGCTCCGGCGCAGCGGGGGCGGTGAAAATGATTTCCTGGTTGCGATCTGCTGACAGCGTGCCTCCGCCTTCCACGCCTTCCCAGAAAAATTGGAGATCTTCTTCGACCCGGCGGCGGGAGCGGTCGCGTGCAAGCGCCTTGAAACGGCGCGACTCGTTCACGGCCACGGTGCTCGTCATCGGCGACACTAAAACGCTGAACAGCGGACCGGGGTGTTCGAAAAAGTGCCGCTGCGACTCCTGCGCTGGCTCGGGTTCGATCACACCCGGCACTTGAGAGTCCAGCTCGCCTTCGGTGCCGCCCCCGTTCCCTTGGGTTTCGCGGGCTCCTGGGGTGGTGCGCGCTCGGGCTTGAATGTCGAACCAGTCGTACTCCTCCGGCGGCAACGCGAGCAGCGCTTCGCGAAAGGCACGCTGAATGGCGCGCATCAGCTGCCGGCTCGTTTGCTCCTCTTCAGCCCGCTTCTGCTCATCAATGACGGTGTTCAAGTGCTCTTCCAGCGCACTCAAGGCATCGCACAGCGCAGCGTAACGCTCGTCGTGAACGATTCCGCTGCGCGTGCCGGGCGTCACACTCAAAAATGGGGCGTCGAGCAGCCCCTCGATGTATCCGGAGGTCCACGGCATGTGATCGAGGCCCGGCAGCGAGGTAAGCAGCTCAATCACGCGCGTTCCGGACCGATACAGCGCAACTCGCGACGACTCTGCGGGCTCCGAAATGTAGAGCTCCACGTAGGCGTCCCCGAACGCGGTGCGTACCGCGGGCAATGTGTGCAACAATCGCCCGTCGAACTGACGCGGCTCCACTTCGAACTGCTTGCGGGCGAGCTTGTCAAAGACGGTGATTCGGACGCCGGAGCCTCGAATGCGGTCGCGCAATTCCGAGGCCAGGTACCATTGGATCTTCTCGCCGCTCAGCGTGCGAATCCCTTCGAGCAGCGGTGAGATGCGAATCTCCGTGCCGCGCTCGTCGAACAGCATGCGCCGAGGGGTTACCTGGTAACTGGGGTCGCCCTTGCTCATCGTCATCTGGTAGGCGCGCCGATCGGCGCCCGTGGACGTCATTACGAGCCGGTCGCCAACAGTCCAGAAGCTCAAAAGACCGATTCCGAACTCACCTTGTAGCCCGCTGCCCGCTCCGTCGGCCTTCAACCGCCGCTTGATCGAGTCACAGATGTGCGTCGCCACGTACTTGAAGTCCGGCACGCCCAGATCGTCCCGGGGAACACCGTCGCCGTCGTCGCGGATGGCAAGGTAGTGCTCACCGCGCTCGCGGCCGCGCGTGATCGCGACCGTTCGGGCGTGCGCGTCGATGCTGTTCTCGACCATTTCAGCCACCGCCTTGAGCGGATTGGTCTGCGTGAGCGCGATGATGCGGATGGCATTCCAGTCGTCGCCGATGCGGAGCTTACCTTTCGATTCAGCGCTGCGGAGCATAACCGGAAGTCGGACCGTGTTCGTTTGTTGGAGGTGAGCCCAGACTACCGCGGATCCGTGGTCCAGGTCACGGCGGCCCAGAGCACGTGATGAACATGGTTGCTCTCTTCTGCGGGGTGTTCGGGCCGATGAATGCCAGCTTCCGCCGCTCGGTCGGAGCGCAGTCCCGCAACAGCGGGCTCGTTGGATGATCGACGTAGCAGAATCCGGCGAGCGTGTCCCGTCCTGGGCGGAGGTCGGACAAGACGAGCCCTGCTTGCAAGCGTCGAGCAGACTCAGTCCGGGAGTGCTGGTCTGAATCGCGCTGCTCGCCTGCTGAATCTCGCACAAGCAGAAGCTCGAGCAGTCCGGCTTGCCAGGCCTGTCGCAGACTCCTAGGTTGTTTCTCAGCCCATCGCGCAACGCCGTGTCGAGTTTCCGCACGCGTGGATCGTTGGCGCTTTGGCTCAAGGGCTCAGCGGTGCGCCCGGGCCGAGCAGTATAGTCGCAGCCCTCTTCGCCGCTGGTCGCCTCCACCACTGCGCAGGTCACTAGCCCCGTCTCGGGATCAGGAGTGAGCGCGCGTGGCAAGCAGCGGGGGTGGACGCCTGACATGAACCGTTGATGATGCCGCTTCCGCTCCCGCCCCTGGCCCGCGTCGTTCTCAGGCCCACACCGGCGAGAGGTACTCGGGTTCTTCATTGGTCGGTTCGCACGACCCGTTCGCGACTTCGTAGATGCGCTCGTGTGTTTCACGCGCCGCCCGAGCGAGGAGCTCGTAGCGCCGGTGCGCGACATCGAAAAATCCGATCTGAAACGCCTCGCCGTCGAAACGCCCGAGCGCCGACTGATCGTACATGGTAAAGTAATGAGCGCCAACGCAGGCCGAATGCTGGGCGGCATGCTCGACGTATACGCGATACGCCTTACCGCGCTCGGCTTGGTTTTCGACGCGTGCGAGCCCGCTTCCGGGAAGGCCCACATCCAGCGAGCCAAAATGGAATTCGCCGATGAGAATTGGCGCGTGAAGCTGCTCGGAAACCCGTGTGAGTGCATCCGACGCGATCCTGTGCTTATAGCAGTTGAAGCTGAAAACATCGAAAACGCGCATGGCGCCCAATGCCCAATCCGGTGGAATGGTGTGAAAGCGAATGCCCAGGTTCAGGTGGTCGCGGTCCACGGCTCGGGTTGCGCGGCACATGCGTTGAAATAGGCGATCGCACATTTCCGCACTGAAATCGGCCAGATCGCGCTGAGCCCCCGCGGGGGCTGGACGGCGCCAAATGCCGCTTTTCAGGTCGTCGAAAGAAACCCGTTCTCCCCAAGCGAGCGACAGCGCTTCATCGGTTTCGTGACGGGCTGCGACGAAATCAGCCAGCGCGCTTCGGGCCGGCCCCGCTTCGTAATTGTAGAGCATTCCTTCGGCAACGGTCTGATGCGCGAATCCCCACCTGGGCTCATTGCCCAAAAAGTACCCAACCAACGCCGGATCGGTTGCGGTCTCGCTCAGCGCTTCGGCGGCCATGCGGCAATCTTCTGAAAAGCCGGGGTAATACACATCCGGCATGTCACGAAACACGGTCGGCGCGCGATGCCAACGGAAGGTGAGCGGACGAACATATGGGAATCCCACGGCTTTGGCGGCTTGCCAGTCCGACCAGTTGGCCACGGTATTGAACCCGAGCCCGCGGAGCTCGGAGAATGCGATTGCCGACCATCGCTCCGTTTGCTCGGACCCGAAGGCGCGTATCAAATTGGCCGCCAAATAGTTGATCCTGCTCTCCGCTTCGCGCGCCGCGGCAAACGGCCCATCCGACTCCGGTGTCCAGCTCAGAGCTTCCTCCAAGCCGCGGCACTCAGTTTCAATTTGCGCGCGCACACAGTTTAGACCCGACGACCAAAACGCGTAGCCCTCGGGATCGACCAGCCACCAACGCCCGGTTCGGCTATCGAAGCGCCGGCGAAAAAACCCGCTCGCCTCGAAGCGCAAACTCTTCCAGCCGCCCCAGCGGGAAAAGTTCTCCGGCCACCTTTGCGCGGGCGCAGCATCCAGCGAGTCCTCCAACCTTTGGATCAGCTCTTCGGAAGAGTGCGTTTTTTCCGCCCAGTCTCGAAGCCGGCTCTGTCCCAGCTCGTCTAATAACTGGCCTTTGGGCAAGCAGGGGTCTTCGAGCCGCTCCGGCTCTTCATCGCTCACGGTGATGGGCGTGGCGAGCAAGGCTAGCGGCTCTTCGCTCATGCGCTGGACGTGAAGCTCGATGCGGTCGACGCGAGCGAGGTCCACCAAATCTCCTCCAGGGGCACCGCGCAGAAACGACCCCTCTCGGCCGATGGGTGGCAAGCTCAGGCTTAGCAGCGTGAAAGGCAGTCGCACGCGTGCCTGGCAGTCGCCGAGTACTCCGAAATGCAGTGAGAACGCGGGTCCCCCGCTTCCTTCGCGCAGACATAGGTCAAATGCCACCAAGCGTGCCCCTTCCACGAATAGATCCATGGAGAGCCAGCTCTTGCCTCGAAGGGCGCCCGCTTCAAAACAATATTCGAGCGCGTCCGGCGAGCCGTGGGCCTCGTACCAAGCGCCGCCCGGGATCGGGACCGGCAGGTTCGAGCCGCATTTCATTTGGCCGCGCATGGCGCTGGGAACGAATCGACGGTGGTCCATTCAGGTCCGCTTTATCCTACGTGAATATGCGGATCCTAGGGCTGCCATGACGCTTCGTCGAGTAGGACGATCGCCGACCGCCGCGCGCGCCCATATCCGACCCAAAATCGAGAGACCGGCGGACGCTGCGGATCGAGGGAAGGCCTTACTTGTCAGGTAGCGGCGCGGTGCAGAAGACAGGCTGTGGGCGCTCGACGTCACAGCTCCGCAAACGGAATCGCTTCCACCTCCGGGGCGAAAAAGGGGCTTGACGCCGATATTCTACTATTCTATAGAACAGAACAGTTGACGATGTCCGACCGAGCCCATCGCGCCTTCAAAGACCGGCTTTACCTTCAGTTTGCCCGCATCGGAAAGGCCCTCGGCAGCCCCCACCGGTTGGAGTTGCTGGAGCTCTTAGCTCAGGGGGAGCGCACCGTGGAGGCGCTGGCGGCTGAGAGCCACCTCCCGATTGGGAGCGCTTCGCAACATCTTCAGGTGCTCAAAGAAGCGGGCCTGGTGGAAAGCCGTAAACAAGGCCTGTTCGTTCCTTACCGGCTCGCCGACGCATCGGTTTTCGACTTGCTGAGGTCTTTGCGCACGGTCGCAGAAAAACGTTTGGCAGAGCTCGACCGCTTGGTGCGCGAACACTTCGGCCATCGTATTGAATCCGAAGCGGTGAGCTTCGAGGAGCTGATACGCCGCGCGCGTTCCGGCGACGTCGTCATTCTGGATGCTCGACCCGCGACCGAGTTTGCGTCGGGTCACATCGCCGGCGCTATTTCAGTGCCCGTAGAGAAGCTGCGGCATCGCCTGGCCAAGCTCCCGAAGCACAAGCAATACGTCGCATATTGCCGAGGGCCGTATTGCGTGTACGCGGACCGCGCCGTGGAACTGCTCCGCAAGAACGGGCGACGCGCCCGGAGGCTGGTCGAGGGCTTTCCGGAATGGAAGGCGGCCGGCTTGCCCATCGAGACCTCGGCTGTACA
>DASXTY010000343.1:0-1646 GCA_036505155.1 Polyangiaceae bacterium
GGCGACAGATTCGGCGGAAGAACCGGTCACGAATCTGTCTGCCGATGATTCGAAACCGCCGCCCAATGTTGCGGACACCGGTTCCGCAGGTTCTGGTTCAGAGCAGGCTGCGGCCGGCGGGGGCGTGGCCAGCGGCGAGACCGGCAAGCAAGAGTTGGTCGGCAGGATCCTCGCGGACCGCTACCGGATTCTAAGGCACCTCGGCTCCGGGGGTATGGGTGCGGTGTACCGCGCTGAGCACATCCACATGCGAAAAGCGGTGGCGGTCAAGGTCCTACATCGAGAAATGACGTATCTGCCGGAGGTGGTCCTTCGCTTCGAGCGCGAGGCAGTGGCAGCCGCTCGGATCGATCATCCCAACGTCGCGGCGGCGACGGACTTCGGTCGGCTGGAGGACGGGTCTTTTTATCTCGTGCTCGAGTTCATCGAGGGTCGGAGCTTGAGCTCGGTGTTGCGCAGCGAAAAGCCGCTGCCCGTAAACCGAGCGCTGCTCATTACCCGTCAGATCGCCCAGGCGTTGGGTGCCGCCCACGAAGTGGGCATCGTGCATCGCGACTTGAAACCGGACAACGTCATGCTGATAGAGCGCGGCGACGACCCGGATTTCGTCAAGGTTCTCGATTTCGGCATCGCGAAAGTTCACATCGATGATTCCGCCTCCCAGCAGCTCACTCAGGTTGGAAGCGTGTTCGGTACCCCCGAATACATGGCGCCGGAGCAGGCTCAAGGCGCAGCGCAAGTGGACGCGCGCGCGGACCTGTACACGCTCGGAACCGTCCTGTACGAAATGCTCAGCGGGAGCACTCCGTTCAAGGATAACGATTTAATCGTGGTCCTCACGCGGTTGCTCACGCAAGAGCCACCGCCACTACCCGAGGGCGTCGACAGAGAGGTGGCCGACCTGGTGATGGGGCTGCTTCGAAAAAAACCCGACGAACGCCCGCAAACCGCCAAAGATGTGGTGGAAAGAATCGACCTTTTGACCGGCGTGCCGGCAAGCTCGAGCTCCGCGCGGCGCCCCTCGGCGCAGTTTGATGAAACGGTACTGAGCTTGCGACAGCCCTTCGGCGTCGGCGCTTCTGCCGGTTTCGCCTCCGCGCGCTCCGCGCTGCTGCGGACGCTTTCAGGTGTGAACCGAGGCCTAAGAAAGAAGGTGGAGGTCGCGGGTCGAAGGTTTCCCATTTGGTCCGTGCTCGTGCTGGGGAGCGTGGTGCTGTTCTCAGCCGGGTTACTGATCGCCAGGGCGCCCGGCAATGGCGCGGAAGGGGGCCAGCTTGGCAAGGGTTCTGCGAGTCGCGCCACAGAGACCAAGCCGGTGGTGCTGGATTCCGACCTGCAGAAGCTCGTGGCGCGGGCCGCCGCGGGTGAACGCACCGCCATTGCGGAGCTCGAAGGACGACCGGCTGCGGAGCGCTCGTCCACCGAATGGAAAGCCCTGGGTCGGGGATATTTTCAGATCCAGAACTTCAAGGCCAGCATCGCATGCTACGGCTCTGCAGTTCGCAAGGCTCCAAACCTGGCCGATGACGCGGACTTGGTGGCGGACGTGCGCAAGATGGTGTACCGGTCCGACACCGGTCCGGACGCCCTTAGTTTGATTGCAAGTGCCTTTGGCAGCACGGGCGCAGACCTTCTCTTCGATGTCT
>DASXTY010000344.1:0-2767 GCA_036505155.1 Polyangiaceae bacterium
GTCATGTTCATGCAGGCGGGGTTCGCACTGGTCGAGACCGGGCTCTGCAGGAAGAAGAACGCGGCCCATACCATGGCGATGAACTTCATGGTCTATGCCATCGGGATCTTGGGCTTTTGGACCATCGGCTTCGCCCTGCAAATGGGTGGGGTGGGCGCGATGGGCACCTTCGGCGGCGACCCGACGCTCTCGAGTGAGTTTGTCGTCAACATCGCCGGCAAGCCTTTCGGTCTGTTCGGC
This sequence comes from Polyangiaceae bacterium, assembly GCA_036505155.1. Taxonomy (GTDB): domain Bacteria; phylum Myxococcota_A; class Polyangia; order Polyangiales; family Polyangiaceae; genus DASXTY01. Next base: position 241 of record DASXTY010000344.1, read on the forward strand.
ATGAAGGGGTTTTTCCTCACCTTTGCCAACTACACGCCCGCGGTCGCGGCCATGTTTCTATTCCAGATGGTGTTCATGGACACCACCGCCACGATTCCAACCGGCGCCATGGCGGAACGCTGGAAGTTTCTGTCGTTCGTTCTGTTCAGCTTCGTGATTTCGACCTTGATTTACCCGATTTACGCCAACTGGGTTTGGGGCGCGGGCTGGCTGGCCAATCTGGGCGCCAACTTCGGTTTGGGCCACGGACACGTCGACTTCGCGGGTAGCTCGGTCGTGCACATGACCGGCGGCGTTGCGGCGCTGGTGGGTGCAAAGATCCTCGGTCCTCGCACCGGCAAATACACTAAGGACGGCAGGCCGGTCCCGATGCCGGGTCACAACATTCCAATGGCCCTTCTCGGAACCTTCATCCTGGCGTTCGGCTGGTTCGGGTTCAACCCGGGTTCCACGCTGGCCGGCACTGACACTCGTATTTCCGTGGTGGCGGTAAACACCATGTTGGCGTCCGCGTCCGGTGCTTTCGCGGCGGCTGTCTACGTTTGGCTCCGATACGGAAAGCCGGATCCGACCTGGATGGCGAACGGCATGCTCGCTGGTCTGGTGGCGATCACCGCACCCTGCGCCTTCGTCGGCGCCCCTTCGGCCATCCTCATCGGTGCCGTGGCTGGCGTGCTGGTCGTTGTTGCCGCCACGTTCATCGAGCACACCTTGAAAATCGACGACCCGGTTGGGGCCGCAGCCGTTCACGGCGTCAACGGAGCCTGGGGAGTTCTCTCGCTCGGCCTGTTGGCGAACGGCTCTTACGGCGACGGATTCAACGGTGTCCCGGGCAAGGTCACGGGCCTGTTCTTCGGCAATGCCAGTCAGTTCTTTGCCGAATGCATCGGGGTTCTCGTGAACTGCGTTTACGTCGGCGGCATGACGGCCATCGCGCTCTTGGTGATTGGTAAGCTAGTTGGAAACCGGGTTTCGGTGGACGACGAGCTCAGCGGTCTCGATATCCCTGAAATGGGCGTGCTCGGCTTGCCGGATGACGTACCGGTGCACCCCGCTGCGTTGGCCGCCTCCACCGAGGAATCGCCGGTTGGAGCGCTGGAGCGGGTTGCCAGCTAATTAAATTAGCAGAAATAGCCCAGGAGCTAAGGCCGAGGGGGCCTTGCACTGGGGACGAACCCAACGGAGCGGCCGGCGTTGCGCGGGTCGCTCCGTCGTTTTGTGGGCCGGCGTTTTCTTACACGCTCTGGGCCCGAGGCCGAACGACGAGCACGGAACAGCCCGCATCGCGCACCAGACGCTCTGCGATGGATCCCAGCAAAAGGCGTTCGAAACCGAAGTGATCGTGAGTTCCCACCACCAAGAGGTCGACCTTGAGCTCCGTGCAGAGCTTGAGCAGCTCGCGAGTCGGATCGCCGACCACGAAGTGACCCAAGGCGTCGTTTCTGCACTGCCTGCGCGCGGAGCGGACCTGCGATTCGAGATACTCCTTGGCTTCATCCATCGCGTCGGAGGCCGGAACCGGGGCCCCCGCCCTCGCGCGGTCCAACCGACCGGTCCGAAACACGTGGGCCACATGCAAGACAGCTTGCGGCAATGACCGACTGAGTCGCGCCGCTGCCGAAACCAACCTGGGGGCACCTGCGGATGCGTCGACCGCCACCAGGATCGCTTTTGGTTCCTCTTCGGTGTTCAGCAGGGCGTCCGCATCCGTCATTTTCCAGAGTCGTGCTTGAAGTCGCTCGCCGGGTCAATACTAGAATAGGGAGTGGCATCCGGAACGCGCCGTCTGGTTGGCCAGCTCGTGGTCCTGGTGCCCGTGCTGCTCTTCAGCGCCTTTCTTGGGTCCCGCGGCGTTCCATTGGTGCCCCGCATTCTGTCGGCGCTGGGGCTCGGTATGTTTCTCATCGCGCTGGTTGCCATCTGGCAGCGCCGCCGGAAATAGTCAGGGTTCGAGTAGCACGAAAGCAGCGGTCATGACCAAGTGGGCTGGAAGCATGGCGACAAACGCGAACAGAGCGAACCGGGCGAAGCTCGGCACCTCGCAACCGGACCGCTCGGCCATGGCCTTTACCATCAGGTTCGGTCCATTTCCGATGTACGTGGTGGCGCCCATCACCACGGTGCCCGCGCTGATGGCGGCGAGCTTGAGCGGGGTGATACCTGCAATGAGCTCTGTCTGCCCCGCGCTGAGGCCCCGCGCGAGAGCGGCAAAGGCGGCGTAGGTGGGCGCATTGTCGAGCAACGAAGAAAGACCTCCTGATACCCAGAACAACTGCCAGCACTTCTTCAGGGGGAGGTCCCGGGCAAGCGCGGTCAGACCCTGCTCGATTGGGACCAGGCACGCGAAAAGTCCGGAGAAAAGCAGCGCCACCTCGGCGATGGGCGCGAAGGAAAATTGGTTCAAGCGGTGAACTTCACGCGAGGTACCGAAATACGACGCCAGTGCAATTGTGATCATGGCGGCCTCTCGAAAGAAGGGCGGCAATAAAACCGCTAGCACCGTGGCCCCGAGCCAGCCCAGATTGCG
>DASXTY010000345.1:0-1932 GCA_036505155.1 Polyangiaceae bacterium
CCGATGTAAAGAGGACGGGTTAATCTACGACCCGGCAACGATGCCGGGCGGGGGCGAGCCGGGAAAGCAAAAAATGCCCAGCGGCTGGCTCTCGCGCGCCCGATCGGCGAGGATCCTATCCACTGGCTCTCGCGCGCCCGATCGGCGATGATCCCTGGCATGAGCGAACCCTCACCGGCACCTAGCCTGCTCCAACTCCCTGGCACTTGGGACGCCGTATCCGCGACCTACGCCGCTGAGGCGGGGCAATGGACCGACTATGCCCACGAGGCCTTGCGCACGTTACCGGTGGGGCCTACCGACCGCGTGCTCGACGTCGCCTGCGGACCGGGAACACTGGCATTTGCGGCGGCCGCGCGAGCGTCGCAGGTCGACGCGGTGGATTTTTCACCGCTCATGATCGACGAGCTCGTTGCGCGGGCGTCGAGGGAAGGGGTTACCAACGTGCAAGCCGCCGTGATGGACGCGCAGACTCTCGAGTATCCTGACGCGGTCTTCGATGCAGCGTTTAATTTGTTCAGCTTTTTTTTCTTCCCGGATCGCGCACGCGCGTTCCGCGAGATGCTTCGTGTGCTCCGCCCCGGAAAAAGTGCTTTGATTGTGACTTGGAGCCCCATCGAACGCCGGCCCATCATGCGCATCGCACTCGAAGCTGCCGCCGAAGCGCTACCGGAGCTTCCGCGACAGACGAAGGGAGATCTTCAGGATCCTGAAGAGTGTGTCCGCGAGATGAGCAGCGCGGGGTTTCAGAACGTGTCCGCTCACCTTTTCACAGCGTCAGTCAGGATCGAGTCGGTGGAGCGGTACCGCGACTTCATCGTGCGCTCGGCCGCGCCGCTCGCGGTGATGAAGAAGAAGCTCAGTGAGGCCGAGTGGAACGCCGCCATGGCCCGATTCCTGGATGCCCTTCGCAGTCGAATCCCCGAGGGCGGAACGGACCTTTCGGCGGAAGCGATCTTCACCAAGGGAACCCGCTGACGGCCAACCCACATGATCAAGTTGACGCACACCGTTCTCCTTCAAGCAATCAACGGGCGTAACGCACCTGGGTGCCCCGATCGATCCTGATCCGCCTGGCCAGGAAGCAACCAATGTGCGGCTCTGTTCCGCCGATAATCACCTGGGAGTCCGGTGCGATGAAGGTGCCTCGAAACGAGGTGCGAGAGAGATCGGCAAAGGAGCCAAAGTAGCCGAGGAGCAGCTTCTGCTGGGTGCTCTTGCCCAGTGTGCCCTCGAGTAAAAGCTTATTCTGAACGTAAATGACCACGGGGCCCGCTTCCGTTACAAGCTCCAGCGTGGACCCCGAATAGAGTGACAATGAGTCTGTCCTGTATACCCCGGTCCGTAAAACCAGAGTTCCGTTATTGATCACTCGAACATTCCCATAGGATCCGGGCAGGAGTCTTTGCACCGAATTACTGACATCCACGTTTTCTTGGGGGCCAACCGGAAACACCACGTGCCATTCCAGTGAGTGCCGGGGAACGTACGCGCGCTGGACCACTGCACCACTGATACTGTCGTTGCCCCGATTGAGCGTGCCACCAACGATAAGGTCGCCGGCAACCTCCGCGCCGTCCCCCACCCGCGCGTCGCCGTGGCTCCAGCTCGAGCCGACGCGAGCGCGCGCCTCGATCTCCAGGGTACCACTCGAAACCACTGCGCCACCGGAATCCGCTGCTCTACCGGGGATGGTTGACAAGTTAGTAATCGACGCACCCTCGCCCACTGACAACCGCTCAGCCGCAAACAGGGCAACGTCCTGGACGAACTCGACCTCCGCGAGCTCAAACCCGAGACAACGCGGCAAGTCTGTGGATGCCCGAACGCTGCTGCCTTCAATCTCCCAGCTGGGTGTATCGCCCGCGGTGAGCTCTATCGTGAACGCTCGGTCCTGCGGCACGTTACCGCATAACACATTGTGTTGTCCGC
>DASXTY010000346.1:0-2053 GCA_036505155.1 Polyangiaceae bacterium
CTTTAGTCCGACCCACTCCAGCAGCTCCTCCAGACCCAACACCTCTGGCGGAACCGGGGCAAGCTGACGAGCAAGACGCAGGGCGCTTCCCAGGTCCAGCGTGGTATCCAGCCGAGCGTCCAGAGCCGCGCCAAAAGCGCAGGCGGTATCGCCCCGCAAAACAGCCCGCTGCATGCGTTCCAGGTGCGCGGCCTGGCTACCCAGCGACTGGGCATGTTGCCGCCACACTTCGTCCGCCGCTTGGTCACGACCTCTGCCCGAAAGCTCGGCCGCCAAGCTGTGAGCAGCTTCTCGCGAATACGTCGCGGCTTCGAAAGCTCGCAGCACATCGTCGAACGACAAACTTTTTTCTTTACGCGCCGCACGGCGACGCGCTGCCTCCAAATAGAAGTCCGCTGCTTCCTCGGAAGTCACCGCATCCGACGCCCAAGCCCCAATCGCGCCGAGCAGCTCCAAGGCCAACGGATCCGAAGGATCCTCGCGAGCCGCTTCTTTCAGAGCGTCGACAGCACCCGATGCGTCGTCGGCGCGCGCCAGCAAGACGGCAATGCGCAGCAGCGTTTGCGCCGCCTTCTGGCCCGCTTCCCCGGTGAGAAGGGGCCGCAACGTTGCAGCTGCAAGCGCCGGCTCGCCCAGCCCGGCTAGCCAGCTCGAGAGCTCATCGCGGAGCTGGGGCTCGTCCGCCAAAAGCAGCGCGCGACGCGCCAGCTTAGTTGCGGTGTCGAGCTCCGTACCCAGCGCGGCCAGCTGCCGAGCCAACTCTACGCAGGCGACACGCTCCGAAGTGGTATCACCGCGAGCTTTCGCCGCGCGGAGGCGCGCGCGAAGCGATGCCACGGGCGCGACCATGTTTTGACGGCGGGCGAGAGGCTCGCTCAGCTGATGCTCGAGCAAGGCCAGAACCGAAGCCGAGTGCGGCTCTTGATGATTGACCCACTCGACAGGGGGCAAAGTGCGACCCCTGGACGAGCTGGGCGGACGAGCCGCCACGGGAGCGCGAACCCGGGAATCGGCTCCGCTCGGCGTATGGCTGGGGCCATGCGGGGGTGTGTCGCTTGGATTCACGGAGGTTTGTGGGTTAGCTTCGTGCGCCTCGGGGCTTGTAGGCAGCCGTACTCCCAGTCTAACCTGAAGGCTGACACAACACTCCTTGTTGGGACACCCGCGCCATTATGAAATACCCCCCTTTTTTGTTCCGGCTGCTGGCGATAGCCAGCCTGGCCGGCACGCTGACTACCATCGCAAGGGTCCCAGTGGCTTTTGCGGAGGACAAACCCGCACTTTCCAAGAAGGCTCGGGATCAGGCGAAAAAGGCGTTTTCCGAGGGGCAGAAGGCTTTCGAGTCCGGCGACTATGAAGCTGCTTATCAAAGCTTCAAAAAGGCCAACGACGTCGCTCCAACCCCACACGCCCAGTTCTGGATGGCGATGAGCCTGGCCGGAGCAAAGAAGACCGAAGAGGCCATCCCCGCCCTCGAGGCGCTGCTCAATGACCCTGACGCCGCCAAGTTGGGTGATGAAAAGCTCGGTCAGGCCAAGTCCAAGCTGGAGGAGCTGCGCGCGACTCTGGTCGCAGAGGTCAAGCTCGCCAGCAGCCCGGCCGGTGCCAGCGTCACCGTGGACGGTAAAGCCCAGCCGGGAGAGACCCCGATGACGCTGAAGCTACAACCTGGGAAGCACAAGCTCGAGATCAAGGCTCCCGCGCACCAGACGGAACAGCTCGAGCTGGACGTCAAAACCGGCGACCACGTCGACAAGCAGGTGACATTGACTCCGACGCCAGCGGGGCCGGCGCCGATGCCCGCGACCCCCGTCAAAAAGCTCCCTCCGACGCTTCCGCCGCCGCCACCCGAAAAGCACAGCATGGTGCCGGCGTACGTTTGCCTTGGCGGGGCGGCTATTGGCGCCACAGTGGGCACGATTTTTGGCATCAAAGCGCTCAAACGCAAGGCAAGCTTCAATCGCTATCCCACCACGAAAAAAGCAAATGAAACGGAGCTCGACGCGCTCATCGCCGACGTGGGCTTCGGTTTCATGCTGACCCTTGGCGTGAC
>DASXTY010000347.1:0-4043 GCA_036505155.1 Polyangiaceae bacterium
GTAAGTCCCGTGCTGGAGACGCCTATCTCTTGCTCACCTGGCTTGCGGGCGACGGGATGAATCCAACCGATGTTCTGGGGTTGTACCTGTTGCACTGCTTGTTGTTGGGCCATGAAGGAGCGCCCCTGCGAAAAGCCATCCTCGACGCCAAGCTGGGCGAAGATCTGGCGTTGAGCGGCGCCAGCGCTCACAGCCTGGAAGCCAAGTTTGCCATCGGCATCAAGGGCAGCCAGGCTGAACGCGCTGAGGCTTTCGTGAGCCTGGTGGAAAGCACGTTGCGCTCGTTTGTGGAGACCGGATTTGAACGCGCGGCCATCGAGTCTGCGGCCCAGCAGCTCGCGTACAGCACGCTGGAGATCGGCTCGAGTTTTCCGATTCAGCTCCTGTGGCGACTGAGTACGCGCTATGTGCTGACGGGCGACTTTGTGGAGGCGCTGCGCCCGGCGCAGCATTTGGCCAGGGTGCGACAGCACGCGCTGGATGAGCCGACCTTTCTTACCCAGCTGTTGAAAGAGCGCTTAATCGACAATCCGCACCGGCTGCTCATGGTTGCGGAGGGCGATCCCGAGTACACCAAAAAGCGCGACCAAGCGCTGGCGGAGGCTCTGCGCGCAAAGCAGGACGCGCTCTCGGAAAGCGAAACACAGAAGCTGCTCAGCGATGCCGACGCCTTCGAGAAGCAAGAAAACCAAACCCCTGACCGGAGCGCTTTCGAAAAGCTGCCGTTCTTGAAGACCGGCGATTTGCCTCGCAAGCCGCGGCAGATACCGCGCACCCTCCAAAAGGAAGGAAGGCTGGAATTCATCCAAACCGACGTGTTTTCGAACGGCGTGAACTACTTGTGTGTCGCCTTCGATCTGAGTCACGTGCCCACCGAGACGCTCCCGTTCATCGAACTCTACGTCAATCTCCTGGCCAAGCTCGGCACCTCGCGCCGCGACTACGTGCAAACTGGAGAGCTGATGGCGGCACACACCGGCGGGATCTGGGGCTGGCTGGGCGTGTCCGCCCACATCACCGATCGCGAGCGCGTGGTTCGCCAACTCTACCTCACCACGAAGTTTCTCGACGGTCACGCGGAGCAGGCTCTGAGCCTAATGGAGGAGCTTTTATTCGAGCTCGATGTTGGAAGAGTCGAGCGCGTGGCTGAGGGTCTGATACAGGCACGGGCCGCCCAGCGCAGTAGTTTGGCCTGGATGGCACCCCATTTCACCAGTTTGCAGGGCGCGCGAGGGGTTAGTCCCGAGGGCTGGCTTTCTAATCAGCTTGGTGGCGTTCCGCGTCTTGGGCGCATCGAGCGGCTGGCCAAAGGCTTCGAGACCCGCGACGCCAAGATCGTGGATGAGCTGAGCTCCGAGCTCAAGATCGTCTCCGAGCTCCTGCGACGGTCGCCGCACCTGAGCGCGTGCTTTACGGGATCCACCGCTGAGCGTGAAACGTCGCGATCTCGATTGAAGCAGTGGACTTCCGAGGCGCCCGCGACCGACCTTGCCCCGATCCCATGGGCACCCCGTGAGCGCATCGAGCGAGTGGGGTTGGCGGCACCGATGGATGTCGCGTTCTGCGCCTTCGTCTTGCCCGGGTTGCACCCAGCAGACGCCCAGTCGGAGGCGGTGAGCGCTGGCGCCCAACACTTATCCTTACACTGGGTCTTGGATGAAATCCGTTTGAAAGGTGCGGCCTATGGCGCCGGTTGCGCGCTGGACCTCTTCCACCGCGCATTGCAATTTTCTTCGTATGATGATCCGAATCCGGCGCGCACGCTCGGCGTCTTCGAGTCGGCGAGCGCGCGGTTGCGAGAGCTCGAGTGGACACAGGCCGGCCTCGATCGCACCCTCATCACACTTGCAAAAGACAGCCTGGAGCCCAATCGTCCGGGCGAAGCCACGAACATGGCGCTCTCGTGGCACGTCCTGGGCGTGAACGACGATCTTCGCACGGAGCGATACCAGGCGCTTCTTGGAGTGAGCGCGCCTCAGGCCAAGGCAGCACTGGTCGATATGCTCGAGCGTGGGGCCGATCGCGCTTGCGCTTGTGTGGCTGGCGATCGCGCGGAGCTCGAACGGGTCAACCTGGCGCTTGGCGAACGCGCATTGTCAATCGAGGAGCTCATCCCCTAGTGTCCTGAGTCCGCAATTCCTTCCAGAATTGCTGGACTGCCGCTTCCCCGGCCGCCTCCAACGCCTGCTACCGCGACCCGAACCGCGGCGGTGGCCCTTCAGACTTTCTTCGAACCCGGCGTTCCGGCCTGGAAATGAGCCCTTTTAGGGTCAGGTGTTTTCCAAAGCAAAGCAAAAGGTCGCCCGCGAGGATTTGAAAATCGCCCCGCGGATTGGGCAAGATGACGCTGCTTCGGCTAATGCTCAAGACTTGCACTTCGCGGTCGCGTAAGCCGGAGTCTCGAAGAGTTTTTCCAGCGAGCTCCGAGTCGTGGGAGACCACGAATTCGGCGACACCGTAGCCGCTCTTGAGGGTGAGGCGTTGGCGCACATCCACCTCGGGGAAGAGGACTTGTTCTTCCAGATGCCCGATGATGGAGCCGGCGACGTCCATGCCGGTGGCCATCTCGATGGCCTCCAGGCCCGGCGAAGAGTTGACCTCTAGTATTTGTGGCCCCTCGGTGGTTTCCACCATGTCGACGCCCGCCACGCGAAGGCCCAAGACTTGCGCGGCTACGATGGCAGTCCGCTCATAGACCGGGTCGAGAGTCACCGCCTCGGCGCGCCCGCCTCGGTGCATGTTGCTTCGGAATTCTTCGCCTCCCGCAACTCGGCGCATGGCGGCTACCACCCGATCGCCCACCACCAGCGCGCGCATGTCGCGGCCGCGACTTTCACTGACGAATTTCTGGATGAGCACGTTCTGGCGAGCGCTCTGCAAGGTTTCGATGATGGCTTCCGCAGTTTTCGTGCTGTCGGCCAAGATGACCCCAATGCCCTGGGTGCCTTCCAATAGCTTGATGATGACCGGGGCCCCGCCCACGTGTTCGATGGCCGGAAGCACGCCCTGTCGTTCGCGCACGAAGACCGTGGGAGGCAAGCCAATCGGATGCCGGCTGAGCACCTGACAGGAGCGCAGCTTGTCGCGCGAAACGCCGATGGCCTGAGAGGAGTTGAGCGTGAACACGCCGATTTGCTCAAACTGACGAACCACGGCGGTGCCGAACATGGTGACGGAAGCCCCGATACGCGGGATGACGGCGTCGTATCGCGACAGCGGCTGGTTACGATAAAGGAGCTTTGGCCGATTCGATTCGACCAGGATGCTGAACCGCAGGGTATTTAAGACCTTCGGGCGGTGCCCCCGCTGCAGAGCGGCTTCCCGGAGGCGGGCGGTGCTGTAAGCGCTGGGACTCCGCGACAGGATGGCGATCTTCAGCATGATTTTCAGCCTTTCCCCGCTCGCCTTCGGAGCTCCTTGTTGGTCGACGACCGAGACGAGGGGGAATGAGCGACGGATGACCGCGTAACCGACGGCCGAGTAACGGATGGGCGCGAGGATGTCGAGCGCGATACCGAGGAAGGCCGGGAGGCCGAACTACGAGATCCACTGACAACGTATCGCCGGCCCACGTCCACCAGAAACGAGTGAGCCAGAGCGCTTCTACCGATCAACATGCGAAAGATCATTTTTTCTCGATCGACCAGGCTGAGCTCAATCTCGCGCTCGATGCCGCCGATCCGTACGCCGGCGGAGACGACGATTCGCGGCTCTGAAACTCCACTGCTCGAGCGCACTCGGGCGCGGCGTTTGATGGGCACCGTCACCGTGACGCGGCGGTCCAGATTTTTTCGATGCAGCCGCACCTCGAAGGAAACCGTCGTGTTCGACAGCTCGCGAATATTCTCGACGTGCAGAGCGCTGGTACGAGCACCGGTGTCGACCTTGGCCCGCAAGCGCTGAATGTGCCATTCGGGAATGTCCACGTATTCGGCAAACCCGATGATCGCTGGTGGTGGGCCGGCCGGCTTCAAGCGCCCACCAGGTTAACCCGGCAAGCCGCGTGCGCATACCGGCTTTGGCAATGGCATGTCAACCAGGTC
>DASXTY010000348.1:0-1656 GCA_036505155.1 Polyangiaceae bacterium
TGGCGTCTTTTCCGGCCTGCACCAGGAACGCACGAGAGACTGACGACTTGAAGTGCGTCAAAAGCAACGGATTGCGATTGTTCTTGAACTTCACGCGGGCGCCGCGCATGGAACATTCGAAGCGTCGCCCAGTGCGCTTGACTTCTATTGGCACTTCCTGAGTGAGCTCGACGTAAATCTGGACCGCACCGTCAAGCTCATCGTAGCCGATGAAGGTAGCCAGCGGCTCTTTCGGGCCGGCCTTTGCCGGCTCCGCATTAGCGCCTGGACACCCGTTGGTAGCCTTGACTCCGGTCACTGCACCCGGCTTGTCCGGACAAGCGTCCTCGGCGTCTGGCACCCCGTCGCGATCGCGGTCCGGAAGGCACCCGTTGTTGTTGGGGTCAGAGGAGCGCTCACCTTTGCTCATCGGACAGGCATCTTCAGAATCCGGGACTCCATCCCCGTCCTGGTCGCTGACTCCACAGCCGTTGCGCGCACGGTCCGAAGAGCGCTCGCCTGGCTGTTTCGGGCAAGCGTCCTCCGAGTCCGGAATTCCGTCACCATCTGAATCAAACTTTTCAGCGGACGCGGGTTGGACGGGAGCGGTTTTGCCCTCGGGGCAGCCGTTGCGTTCCTTTTCGGGCCGAGGCGGCCCTGGCTGGTCGGGACACCCGTCTTTGTCGTCGGAAATGCCGTCGCTGTCGCGATCGCCTTCGCCCACCACGGTGATGTCCGTGCGTCCCTCCTCGTGGAACTCGGTCTTGGGGGAAAACGCAGCGCTGAGGTACACGCGCGGCGCTACCCCGGGCCGTTTGCTCAGGCCGGGCCCGTAGCCCGCGCCAAACACGAAGTCGCCCACGTGCACGCGCGCACCGAACAACGCGGAGAGCGCGGTGGTGCGACTGCCGAAGGCCGACCCGCGCTTTGCAGAAAGCAAGGTGTCTCCAGATAGCTCCGGGCCCACCTGCACCACGTCGTCAAACAGGGATAGCCCCACCGCGGCGCCAAAAGTGAATGCCGGCCCGACTTCCCAGGATATGGCGTCCATCTTCCTTCGAGACAAATACCCGATGCTCGCGGCGTAAACCAAAACCGAAAGTTTGCCGCTCAAGTCGATCTTCGGGTTTGCGCGCAGCTTGCCGTCGCTGGTCAGATTTTTCGTGCTCCCGGTGGGAAGCCAAATATCCAGAGCCGGACCCAGCGACAGCTTGGAGCTTGCGTCACCCACCAAACCAACCCGACCGCCGAGTCGAAGGTCGCCGAGCGCCGTTCCGGGCGCGACGGGGCCGTCACCTTGCTGCAGCACGGCAACCGGCAGATCGGCGTTGAGCAGGAGCCAATCGTATGCGTAATACGTGGCATCGGCGTGCACGAACAATTGTCGCTTGACGATTTCGCGCTTCGCTCCTGTGGTGTTGTCGGTGCGAATGAGCGTCGGCTTGAGCGTCAGGTGCGCAAAGACCATGCCGCGAAACGACGGTGCGTCTTCAGGCGCAGATGGATCGCTCCAGCCGTCTGGCACCAAAAAAAAGCGGTCGCCCGCCGGTGCCGGTTCGATGGGGCTCAGCGCAAAGCCAGGCGAAAAAGGCCGGTCCAGCGCAGCCTGCGCGTGACTACGGCTGGGGCAAATTAGCGCGAAAAGGCTCATTGCCAGCGCCGAGAAAGCGCAGAACC
>DASXTY010000349.1:0-10286 GCA_036505155.1 Polyangiaceae bacterium
CACGGTCGTGTCGACAGTGCGAACGGCCGCCTTCCAGGTACCGAAGATTGCGTTCGGGTTATACGGTGTGCCGCACTGTTGCCAGTCACCGGAGCGGTTGTTTGGGTCGTCGGTGATATCGGTTACGTACAGCACTGGCCACATGGGGCGTCCGGATACGTCGAGCCCGCTCTGATCGCCAGAAATCTCATTGGTACCGGTCTGCGGGTAAAACGCCGAGCCCGGGTTGGTCATGAGCGGCGACACCGGGTAGTCCGTCGCGGTGGTGCCCGTTGAGCTAGTCACTTCAACCCGGCGCACGCCCAGGGTGAGCGCGTGCTCGTCGTTGTAGAACATCCGAATGCTCGCCAGGGGCACCCCGCCCGATGGCATGATGGCGCGCAGCACTTCGCTCTCGTTGAACACGACGCTGGTGCGCGGGTTGCTGCTTGCATAAGGATAGCCGCAATCCGTGATGACGGGGCCCACTACACCTGGAACGCAGGCCCCACTGCTGCTGGATCCTCCGGCACTGGTCGCTCCGCCGCCAATCCCGCCCGCTGGAATGCAGGTACCGCTCAGAAGGTAGCCGGACCCGCCTGCACCTTTCCCTCCGGCGCTTGTGCCGCCTGCCCCGGTGCCGATGCCACTACCGCCACTGCCGGTGCTGCTGATGAGCGGCGGGGCCGAACAATCGCCGGTAACACTGTCGCAACAAGTGTTGGTCATGCAGGCAAGCCCGCTGGCGCATTGCATGCCATCGCAGACACACCCTCGGGTGCCGACGACGCAGAAGCTGTGACCCGTGCCGTTGGCACCGCCGGCGCCCCCGGTTCCGGTCCCGCTGCCACCGTTATTCGTTGCGTTGGCGCTGCCTCCGTTGCCACCTTGATTAGCGGATGCGCTGGACCCACTCCCGGAGCTGCCGCACTGGAGCAGGCCCCCCGCTGCGAGGACAAGCCCAACTGCAAAACACTGAGTTGATCTACGCATACCAAGACCCTTTCGCGGAGTGCACCCAAATTACAGTTTAGCGCGTTCCCTGAACCGGGCCACACCTTTTTCGAACCACCCGCGCCACGGCAGCCCCATGGTCCCTCATTGCCTGCGATACAGCAGTCGCGTAACCGGCAGGCCGTCGCGAGCTACTCGGCGCTCGCGAGGGCTGTGAGCCGGCCAAGGGCTTTGTTCCGACGGTTCGAGGGGGACTAGACTCGACTCTGCATTCAACAACGCGCGGTATTCTTCGGCTCGCTCTCGGACGTCGGTCTGTACGAATACCAGTCCTCGATTCGCCAAACTGCGGGCCATCGCAGAGACCAAGTCCCGGGAGATGAGACGGCGCTTTCCGTGTCGACGTTTCCACCAGGGATCCGGAAAGTGGACGAAGATGACTTCAAACGACGATTCGGCCAGTCGGGGTAACACTTCTCGGGCGTCCGCCTCGAGCACGATCGCGCGCTCGCGAAGCCCGCGTTGCTCGAGGCGCTCTCTAGCGCGGCGCACCAGCTTGCCCCTTATCTCTACGCCGACCATGCGGACCGAGGGATCGGAAGCCAGTCGCTCCAGGATGAAACCGCCGCGTCCGCATCCAATCTCGAGCTCGACCGGGCCAGGGCCAGGAAACCACCGCCGGGGATCGATCGGCTCGCTGTTCGTCAAGTCAGACCACACTTCGGATAGCTCGAGTATAAAGCGGCATGCGGCAGCGAGTGCTCGGAAGGACTCGGCTCCAGGTCTCAGAGCTTGGGCTGGGCACTTGGGGTTTGAGCGGCGAAGGGTACGGCCCAGTGACAGAGCTGGAACAAGATCGAGTTATCGATCGGGCGCGCTCCCTCGGAATCACACTGTTTGAAACCGCCGATTGTTATGGGGCGGGGGCGATGGAACGACGTCTGGGATCGCGCCTTCCTGAAACTGGAACGTTGATCATCACCAAAGTGGGCACGGACCGGAGCAGCGAACCGCCTCGTAAGCGTTTCGATTGTAAATACCTGGAACCAGCCATCGAGCGCTCACTGGAACGCTTACGCCGAAATACGTTGGTCGTCGTGCTGCTCCACAATCCGAGCCCACAGGCGATCGAGCGGGGGGAGGCAACCGGGCTTTTAGCCAAGCTGGCTGGAGCGGGTCGAATCACTGCTTGGGGAGTGAGCATTTCCAACGCCGAGCAGGCGCGGGCGGCCGTGGCTCAGGGAGCGGGCGTGGTTTCGATTCCTTACAACGCCTTCAACGCCAAGGATCTGCACGCGGTTTCCGCGTTGGTAAAGGAGTACGAGGTGGGTGTGCTGGCACATTCCGTGCTCGCGTACGGCATGCTGTGCGGCCAGTGGGCTCTCGACAAGACCTTCTCGGCGGAGGACCATCGCTCCGAGCGCTGGTCGCCGGACGAGTTTCGGCGCCGGCTTTCACAGCTGAGCGCGCTAAGACCGTTGATCGGTGGCCCGGTGCTCACGCTGCGAGCGGCGGCACTCCGTTTTGTCCTCCAAAACTCTTTGGTTGGCTCGGCTGTGCTCGGACCTCGCGGCGTCCTGCAATTGGACCAGCTGGTTCGGGAAGCCGGAAAAGAGCCTCCCTACATCCCGGAAGACAAGCTCCGCGCACTGACCGCACGGCTGAACCAGCTCGGGGCAGAGCAATGAGCAACGCTCTGGTCGAAGCGTTGCTGCGCATCGCTGGCGAAGCGGCAGCGCTGGTGAACACCATCTACCAGTCACCCTTTCGCGTGGAATACAAGGGGCCGAATGATCCGGTCACTTTAGCGGATAGAGCCGCAAATGATCTCATCTGTAGAGAGATCGCCGCGGAATTCCCCGGCGTGCCCATCGTCGCTGAAGAAAGCGACCCGGCCAGCTTTTCCGATTTTAGACGAGCGGACCGCGTTTTCTTCGTCGACCCGGTGGATGGCACTCAGGAGTTCGTGCGCAGAAACGGGCAGTTCGTGGTGATGATCGGAATGCTCGACGGCGAACGGCCCAAAGCCGGAATTGTGCACGCACCCGCCCTGGGCACTGTCTGGTGCGGGATGGTCGGCCAAGGTGCATTTCGAATCGATCCCGGCGGAGATCGTCGGCAGATATCGGTAAGCCGAGCGGGCGAGCTCGCGCGAGCCACCGTGGTGGGCTCCCGCGCGCACCGGACGCGCGGCGTGGAACGGGCTTTGGTCGCGCTGAACGCGGGGCACCTGGAAGCCGTCGGCAGCGCGGGTCTGAAGGGCGTCTGGGTGGCGGAAGGCAGAGCCGATGCGTATGTGGCCCCTTTTCACGCCGGATGGCGCTGGGACGCCTGCGCGATAGAAGCGGTAGTGGCCGCCGCCGGCGGTCGGCTCACCGACGCGTATGGTGAGCCCCTCGACTACCGGGGAGCCTCCCTGGAGAACCAGCGGGGCGTGGTGGCTTCCAATGGCCTGATTCACCCAGCGATCGTGAAGCGTTTGACGGAGTTTCGAGCGGCCGGGGAGGTTTGATAACGCAGCGCGGCATAGGCTCGGCCGTTCGTTGACATAGCGGATAAACACGGCGTACCGTGCCAAAAAAGAGCCCCGAACGGCGCTTTTTCTAAGCTTTTCCCCTTCAAAAACCAACCCCATCCGGGCGCGGCGCAACGCCAGCTCGCCAAAAAACCCCTTTAGAATCGCCCCCAAGGCCTGGAGGAATCGAATGCTTTGCTCCCCGCGTACGGTCGCTTCGCTCATTTATCGGTTGATGGTCGGTACCGCCCTGACGGTGGGCCCCGCGGCTCTGGCGACCAGCGTTATTGGCTGCAAGGACGAGAGCCAGCCCGAATATTGGCTGGGAAAGCTGGACGACTCGTCGTGGCGCCCGCGCGCCATCAAGCGCTTGGAACAGTTTCTGGACGATGCGCTGACCAAAGCCAACAGCGACTACTCCGCTCCGGAAGTGCAGGCGCTCACCAACAAATTGGTCGAGCCGCTAACCAACACCTATGTGGATCACTATGACGAGTTCGACACCAAGACACGTGTCACGCTCATCCGCTTACTTTCGCAAACGCGAGACAAACGTTGTGAGCGCGCTCTGAAGAAAGCGTTCGAAGAGTTTGCGAAACGACCGAAGTCCACCAAAGACGAGCAAGATATAAAATGGGCGGCGAGAGCGGCCGGAAGTTTAAAGCTCGAGTCCTTGGGGCCATCGATGGTCGAAGCATTCGATAAGCTCCGGGCGAGTTCGATGCTCGGCGGCGTTAGCTATCGGGACGTAAATGAAGCCATGCTGGCGATGCCCCAAAAGAGCTGGGCCGGCACGCTCAAGACCAAGCTGGGCGCTCCCATCGTTCAGCCGAAGAACGCCAAAGACAAGGACCTCATCGACCCATATCGTGACCAGCTGTTCTGGCAGACCACCGCCGCCGAGGTGCTGGGCTACACCGGAGACCCGAGCGCGGTGGAACCCTTGATGAAGGTGATGCTGGATCCCGCCAAGGCGGACGTGCAAGCGACGGCTCTCTTGGCTCTGGTGAAGCTCGGAAAGCCGGCCGCCGATGCAGCGGTCAAACTGCTTCGAGGCGAAGACCAGGCGCTGGCAGCGTTCCACGCTCGGCGCCTGAAGGAGGTGACCAACGAAAAAGTCGACGAGAAAGAAAAGCCGCACGTGCAGACTGCAGCTCTCATCATCGGCACCATCGGTCGGCCGGAAGGTTTGGCGCCCATGATCGACGCCCTGAAGCGCGAAACCAACGATGTGACCAAAGCGGTGATCGCTCGCGAGCTCTCGAAGCTCCCGCCGACTAACGAATCCAAGCAGGCCTTCAAGGACGCCTTCGAATCCATTTCCATCGACGCCTTGATTCCTCCGGGCCAAAATGCCCTGGAAACGCTGACTGAGGCGGCTGGACAGTTCTACGATTCGGGCATGGTCAGTTGGCTCCTGGAGCGCGCTGAAAAAACCAAGGCCACGGGGGAAGCGAAAAAGTCGCTGCAGGGAGCCATCACGGTGGCCGTGCTGAAGCTCGCCAAGTCAGACCAGCTCGCGGCTGCAAAGAAAGCGGTCGACCAATATGGAACCGATCTGGAGAAGAAACTTGACCGGATGACGGAGGGCTTGGTCAAAAGCTGCGGTGATCGCGTGCCCTGTTACCTGACCGCCATTGAAAAAAGCGAAAACCAAGAACAAGCCAACCAATTTACCGGAATCAAGGCCGCTTACATGATCGGGATCTTGGGTAACGAACAAAACCGGGACGAGCTCATCGAGCGGATGGATTCGCTAGAAAATGCAGCGGTGCGTTTCTCGGCGACGCTTGCCATCGATCACCTCTCCCCCAAAGGTTCCGCTTCCGCCGCGCAGAAACTCAAAGCCATTATCAATAAAAACCTGAAGTCGGCTGACCAGAACAAGATCCAGTCGGATGCCCCGCTCAAGCAGGTGATGTACCGCCTTGACGCGCGCGGGGGTTGATCGCCCTTGTTCCTTGTTCCTAGTTCCTCCGTCGCGCTACTGAATCCCGTATTCGCGCAACCGCCGATAAAACGTGCGCCGGGGGATACCGCTCAGCTCGGCGGCTCTTACCCGATTCCAGTTGCTGGCTTGGAGCGCTTGCAAAATCCTTTCGCGCTCCGCCATCCGATGCTGCGAGAGCGCGTGTCGCGTGCGCGGAAGGCGCACCGCGGTTTCTCGTGGCGAAGCCGGCTCGACCCGATCGGGCTCGGCGGAAGCTACCGCAGCCGAGGGCGACGGCACGTATCCATCGGGCACATCCAGGTCGTCGGACTCGAGCTCCGGCCGTTCACTGAGCACCCAAGCGTTGATGAGCACGTGCTCGAGCTGCCTTACATTACCCGGCCAGTCGTAAGCCAGGAGCCGACGCATCGCATCCCGACTGACGGCTTTCCGCTCCCTCTTGTATCGAGCGGCGAACAGGCCAGCAAAATGGTCCACCAGCTGTGGAATGTCCTCCCGGCGCTCGCGCAGCGGCGGTAAGCGAAGCTCCACCACGTGGATCCGGTAATACAAGTCCTCTCGAAACTTACCCGCCTCCACCAATTTTCCAAGTTCCCGATTGGTCGCGAACAAGAGCCGCACGTCGACGGTTTCCTCGTGGGTCCCTCCCACGGAACGGACCCTCTGGTCTTGTAACACGCGCAGCAGGCTCGCCTGCATTTTTGGAGGCATCTCCCCGATCTCATCCAAAAGTATGCTTCCGCCTTCACATTCTCGGAACAGGCCGCGCCGTTCGCGGTCCGCTCCGGTGAACGCGCCGCGCACATGGCCGAAAAGCTCGCTCTCCAGTAGCGGCTCCGGAATAGCCCCGCAGTTGAGACCCAGGAGCCTTTTTTTCGCTCGGGGTGAAGCCGCGTGGATGGCGCGCGCAACCACTTCCTTGCCGGTGCCGCTTTCGCCGGTGATGAGCACCGGCACGTCCGTGTCTCTGACGCGCTCGATCAACGCATACACTCGCCGCATGGGCGCGCTGGTTCCTACCAACCCCTGGTAGCCGAAGTGACCGTACAGCGCGTCCCGCGCATCCCGCAGCTTCCGCCGCGCGGCCTTGAGCTTGGCGGTGCGATCTCCCAAGAGCTCACGCAACCGATCTTGAGCTTCCTCGAGCTCGCTGTTGGCCCGTTCGAGCTCGTCCGCCCGGCGGCGGTTTTCATTGATGAGTCGTGCGTTTTCGATGGCAATTGCCATCTGATCGGCAAAAGCTGCCAAAGTGGGAAGCTCCCGCTCGAAATGAGCGCCGGGCTTGAGCCGGGTTTCCAGGTACAGCGCACCGATGGGCGCACCGGAAGGGGCGCGCACCGGAACGCAGGCCACCGACTGCAGCATCATTTGGTGGACCGAAGGGTATAATTTCATGCGCGAATCGTCTCGCGCGCTCAGACTCACCACCGGTTCCCCGGTGGCAATCACGGTTTGTGCGATGGACCGAGAGAACTCCGCGTGCGGCTCATCACCAGAAGCCGACCGAGACGTGTGGATGCTGAGCGAGCCATCGGGCTGAGTCAAAAGGACGAAGCCTCGTTCGGCGCGCACCAAGTTCACGGCGAAATCGGTGATGCGCGCGGTCAGGTGGTCCAAGTCCAGCAGTCCAGCCAGCTCGCTGTTGATTTCCAAGATGCGCGCCAGTCGTTGTTCAGGCGGCATGGAAGTCGCGCTAACAGAAGTGCCCCCGGCGGCCAGAGTGGCCGCGCTTCGCAGTGGGGAAGACAGCGCCTGCGCACTCAGCGGGCCGAGCAGCGGCAAATATTGGGTCGCCGCCATGCCGACCCCACCGCTCACCGCGCTTCTCAACTGACGCCGTCGTGGATCGTTCCAATACACTTCTCGCAGGTCGCGAGGCAGCCGGGCGCCGATATCCTCGAGCACCGCGAGCGCTTCCTCGCGGTCGCGGCGCGCTGCAACCGATTGGCCTCCGGCTTCCGAGAGCTCGGCGCGGCTTTCCAAAGCGCGCCAAACCCATTCTCGCTGTCCGGCTTCTCGAGCAAAACTCAGCGCTTCATCGACCAACGTGCGCGCGCTTTGCTCGGCCCCGCAAAGCCATTCGACCCGCGCGCTTGCCAAGCTGAATAGTGGCCGGTGTGCGGGACTTTCGGCGAGCTCGGCGCGAGCCCGCTCCAGTTGTTTCTTGAGCTCGACGGTGTCTGGCTTGGCTGAGCGCGTCGCCAGAAGCACTCCCTCCAGCCGCGACTCGGCAGCATCCATGTTCCGGCCGAGAGCCTCGTAGGCGGCAGCGCACGCCTCGAATTGGCGCGCAGCAAGCTCGAGGTGCCCCGTGCGCGCGCTGAGCTCCGCTTGCAGGCCTGAGAGCTGAGCTCGCATGACGGCGGGCAGCAGCGCACGCTGCTCCTGGAGCGCCTCAATACTAGTTTGAGCCCGAGCCAGCCGTCCCAGATAGAGATCGGTGTTGGCCAAGTTGAGCAAGGCCTGCCGGGCGGTCGAGCGCCGGCCCGAGCGCCGGCCCATGTCTACGGCGGCTTCAAAATGCTCGATCGCCTTGGCGATGTCTCCGCCCACCTTGAGCAGCCCTGCCAGATTCAACTGGACGGTGGCAAGAGTTCCGGCGTCGCTCGCTCGCTCCGCGGCGATGATCGCCCGCTCGTAGGCTTGGCGCGCAGCATCCAGACGGTCGTCGCGTTGAGCCGCAAGGCCCAAAGACGCCAGCGCCAACGCTTCGATTCGAGCACTGCCGGCTTCGGAAGCGCGCCCCACCGCCGTTTCCAGTGCGGATTCCGCCTCCGCGTGAAGCCCGGCGAAAGACATCGCCAGCCCCTGGAACGCGAGCGCTTCGGCGCCGAGCTCGCCCGGCTCGCCAGCAATGGAAGCGAGGACTTCCATGGCTTGAGTCAGGTCACCAACTCCGATGAGAGCCCGTCCCAGATACAGCGACCAGCGGTGGCGGACCAACGGACTTTCTACTCGGGACAAGATGGGCTCGACGCTGCGAAGCGCTCCCAGGGCGGTGCTCGCCTCACCCAGGCTGAGCTCCAAGCGCGCCCGCGCAATGGTCAGCGCCAGGCGCTGGGGTTCATTTTCTGCGCGGACTGCATCCAGCGCCCGGGCTGCGTCGTTGAATCGGCCTCGGTCCAGAAAATAGGCCGCTCGATCCAGAGGCGCTTCGGGAAGCTCAGCGGCCCGTCCCGTGGCGCCAACCATCCGCTCGATATCCGCCGGGGATGCCACCACTTCCGACGACATCATGCGAACCATCTGTCTGAGCTCTCCCGGACGTCCCTCGGTGACCTCCAAGACCCGATCGAGCGAACGTTCAGTGAGCGAAGGCACCGCGCGATGCAGAAGCTCGACCGAGGCGTGGCGTTCGAGCGGCGGCACCTCGAAAACGCGCCCCCGCGGCTCCATCGATTCACCTCCGACCAACACCAGCCGCGCTCCCTCCTCACGAAGTTCGCTCAAACGGCGGATGCAGGTTGCATCCAGCACATCGGCATTATCTACCAGCACCACCAGCTCTACGCCATTAACCCCGAGCTCCGCGAGGATCGCCTCCGGCGAGCCGGACAGCGATTCGTCGATCCACGAGATGGGATGTCCCTCGATTCCTAGCGACCACGCCAAACGGCGGAGCAGTGCGCTGCGTCCCGAACCGGCTGGGCCAACCATTCGGAGCGTCTGTCCGGGTCCCAGGCTGCGCACCAATTCCAATAGCTGTAAGGATGTGGATTCGATCCCCACGATCGGCCAAAGCGCCGCGTCCTCCACTTGATCCGAACCGCGCGATAGGCGCGCCGCGCGCCGCAGCGCACTCGCAAATTCATCCGCAGAGGGATAGCGATCACTGGCGACCGTCGATGTTGCGCGCGAGCTGACTTCACGCATCGCATCGAATCCTTCAGATGTCGCTCTGGCGCGCGACGCCTGCTCCAACGCTTCCTCGAGCGCGACACCCAGCGCGTACACCTCGGCCCGCACGGTGAGCGGCTTTCCTTCGAATAGCTCCGGGGCGGCGTAGCGCGGAGTGAGCCCTTCGACCCGCGCGCCCCCCTCGCGCCATGGCGCCGCCAAGCCCAGATCTACCAGGGTTGCAGACCCGTCGCGGGTCACGATGATGTTGGCGGGCTTGATGTCGCCGTGCAGGAGCCCCGCTCGATGCAGCACCGTAAGCTGGTCGGCCGCGCGCGCGAGCGCGTCCAGCACCGGTTCGAGCTCGGCACCATCATTGATCATCTGCTCCAAGCTCTTGCCCTCCACGAGCTCGCGCACCATAAAGGGTAGCTCGCTCGCGGGAAGCCGTCCGAAACGCACCACGCGCGGTAAACCCAGCCCCTCGAGCCCCGACAACGCCACCGCCTCGCGCACCAGGGCGGCCATCTCGGCTTCGCTGGCGGTCGACGCCAGAACCTTCAGGGCAAAACGAGCTCCGGTGTACCGATCCCGAACTGCCCAAACCTCACCGCCTCCACCTTTACCGAGCGCGGCGAGCGGTTCGTATCGATTCGGAAACTCCAGCGCGGGCACGGCGCCGCTTCACACGCCGTAGTCGAGCCCCAGGCCGAAGAAGAGACCCGTGGTCCAAAATCCCAGGTCGAGGTGGGCCGCGAAGTTTCGATGCGGCTTGAAGCGCAATCCAAACAAGACGCCCAAATAGGGAAATACAATCGGGTAAGAACCGCCGTTGGCCCAGTTCGGTTCATTCTTCGGGCCTTCTTCACAATACGGGCCAACGCCAGCGGCAGCAGCACCCGGGTCGGCCGCACTCTGGCACTTGGACCAAGTGGATTGGTCGCCGGAGCTACCTGGACCCGGATAAATTTCGGTTCGATGCAGGGGACCAAATGGAAACCCAATGCCCGCGGTCAAGCCGTAATTGATGCCAAAGCTCGGCGACGACAT
>DASXTY010000350.1:0-2287 GCA_036505155.1 Polyangiaceae bacterium
GCACCCCAGATACCCTCCGGAACTGCAAAATACGCCACCTGCAGCATCACCAGCGCTGCCCATCCCCAAATCCATGGCGTCATGTCGGGCTGTGCTCCGGCCGAAAAGGACATCACATCACCGAGAAAGATCAGCGGCAGCAGCATGCTCATGCCGCTAAGGAGCGCATGATCCACCACCGCCGCGACAAACCGCAGACCGAGTGTCGCAGGGGTCGGCGCTGTGGAATTGAACGGCAACAGCACTCGGCGCAGTTCATCGTAATTCTTGAAGCGATCCCCCGCCTGCTTCTCCAGGCATCGTAGAACGATCCCCGCCAAGGGCTCGGGGATCTCCGGCCGGAGCTCGCGTGGCGAAACGGCTGTTTTGTCCAGCACGCTTGCGAGCAGCTGAACCAGGTTTTCCGCCTGGAACGGCGTTTTTCCGGTGAGCAGATAGTAAAGCGTCACGCCAACCGAATAGATATCCGAGCGCACGTTCAGCTCCTCGCCACGCAATTGTTCGGGCGAGGAAAACTCGGGCGTACCTAACACTGAACCGGCAATGGTAAGTGCAGAGTCTCCCCGGGAGAGTGTCGAGATCGAGAGTCCGAAGTCGCCCACCTTCACCGTGCCCCCTGACTCAATAAAGCAGTTCGAGGGCTTGATATCGCGGTGCAGGATTCCAACCGCGTGTGCCGCTTCCAGTCCGGCGATGACCTGAAGAATAGCGTCCACTGCCTCCGCGATCGGCAGCGGACCCTCCGCTTTAACGCGATCGTGCAACGTCCCTCCCGGTACCAGTTCCATCGTGATCACCGGCGCTCCCTCGATCTCTTCCGTTCCATACACGTACACGGCATTCGGATGATTGATCGACGCCGCGAGTCGACCCTCCCGCAGGAACCGCTTCCGCGTTTCCGGGGAATCGAGCGAGTGACCCAGCACCTTCAGCGCGACCCGCCGCCCGCTGGAAAGGTCCTCCGCCTCGTACACCGCACCCATTCCCCCGCGCCCAAGCAGACGCAGAATCCGGTACTCGCCGAACTCGAACGGCCCAGCACTGAGCTGCCGCGACGGATCCAATGGATCGAGCCCTGCGCTAGCGGTGCCCTCGGCCTCCGATGCGAGCTGGCTCGCCAGGCCCAGCTTGAGCAGGCATTTTGGACAGAGCCCCTTCGCGTCGCTTGGGATCTCCGCGCCGCATTCCAGGCAGTTTGTTACAGGACTCTTGGCGGAAGGAGGTATGGGAGGCGGTGTTTGCATCTCACTCCTTACAGACCGGTTTCGCCGAAATGGTTACATCTCCCCCGCCCAACGCCTCGAGGAGTTCCCGAAGCTCCACGTTGATCTGCTCTTCACTGGCCACCGTTTGCGCGACCTCCGCCCGCAACTCCGCACGGTACCGCGCCCGCAGCCGGTGCACGGCCACCTTGATCGCGCCCTCGCTGCTCTCGAGCTTCGCCGCCAACTCGGCGTAAGGGGTCGCGTCCCCCGTGAGCGTTCCCTCCAGCACCTCGAACTGCTGCAGCTTGCCGGCCCGTTCGAACTCCGCTCGCAGCCGCATCCGCGCGCGGTCCAGCAGGGTCATCGCCCAGCGCCGATCATAAAGCTTTTCCGCCGTCGCAAATTCGGCCGGCTCCTCCGCATAAAGCGATTCGGCCATCACCTCATCGATCGGCACCGTCCTCACCCCACCCCCGCGCTTAATCGCATGCGCTCGATTCCATTCCTTCGCCAGGAAGTGTTTCATTGCCGCCAGCAGCCACGCGCGAAAACGCCCCCGCTCCCGCGCAACCGCTTCCAGCCACGATCGCGAAAGTAATCTCGCGAAAAATTCCTGCGTCAGGTCCTGGGCGTCATGCGAACTGTGCCCTTGCCGCCGCACAAACGCGTACAACGGATACCAGTAAATTTCACAAAGCTCCGCCAGCGCCGGCTGCGCTCTCGAATCCTCGTTCCGCGCCGCCAGCACCACGCTCCAGCGGGTGGTGCGAAAATCACGCGGAGCACCCGCATTCAATCCTGGAACGCTCGAGGGCATCCATGACCGCTATCCCGAATCCTACCGGGTGAGAAGCTCCCCTTTCATGGAGATCCGCCTCTGTCCTCGCGCATGAACTCATCGGCCTCCCCTCCGCCTTCGCCTTCACCTTCCTCTTCATCCCCTTAAAAAGAAGCTCCCCTTTCCGGCGAGGCAGTCAGAATCCGTCCGCGTCTTTGGCAGAGCGCGGCAGGGACGCCCGCGGGTCGGCCCAAAGCAGCAACCAGTCACAAGCACAAGCAACCAGCAACTTCGCCCATCTCAC
>DASXTY010000351.1:0-2647 GCA_036505155.1 Polyangiaceae bacterium
GGTTTGGCGAACACCACGCCTGCCACCGTGTGGCAGTGACGGTTTTCTCCGCGCGCGGTTCCAAAGTCGATGAGCTTCACGTCCCCCGCATAGCTCACCATCACGTTCTGGGGACTCAGATCACGATGCACGATCCCGAGCGGCCTGCCCGCCGCATCGGTGCGCTCGTGCACGTAGGCAAGCGCTTCGCCCAGCGTGATGGCTAGAGCGACCGCGTCCGGCCACGCAATCCGTGCGCCCAGCTGCGCCGCGCGCGCGCGCACCTCCCCGAGGTTTCGACCCTCCACATATTCGACCACCACGTATGGCTTTCCGCTGGGGTCGTTGGAACAGTCGAGGATTTGCGCCACTCCCGGGTGCTCGAGCTGGGCTTGCACCCGAGCCTCGTCCAGAAAGCGCGCCAGAAAGGATCGATCCTGGGCGTGCTCTCGGCGTATGATTTTGACCACGCAGGGACGCTCGGCTCCCGAGATGGCGCCCGCGCACGCCAGGAACACCTCCCCCATGCCACCGGTAGCGATGTTCTTCAGTAACGTCAGCCGTTCGAACCGCCGCGGCAGGGGCTCCAGGCTTTGGGAAAGGCTGCCTTCCGCAATCGGTTCCGCGCAAGGCTTGGCCTCCGTGCTGGAGGGCGGGGCACCTTCGCCCCCGCGGATTCCGGTGGATGGCGCAGAACTTGCGGGGTTCGCCTTTTGCTCGGGCATGGCCGAAATGGTGCCAATGTAGTACAAGGTAGGCAAGAAAGCGGCGGACGCCGAGGGAATGCCGTGATAAGGCCCGAGGTTGTGCACACGCCGAGTAGGACTAAACTCCGAGCCCCGCTTGTCCCGTACGGGCATTTCGACGTGAACTCCGCCGCCCGCCCCAGCGTCGCGAATCTGCGACCCTGCAAGGGCTCAGGCCACAGAAAACTCTAAGAACGAGGAACTATGAACAAGGGAACTGCCATTGTCGGTTTCTTCATGTGCTTTCTAGCCGGCATGTTGCTGATGTGGTCGGTGGACCGCGCCAAGGGGGTTAGCATCAGTGCCGAGACGACCGCCACCGGCAGCGTCGACCACGCCGGAGCGACCGTGCCGGTCACCGCCAAAGACCCCACTTGGGGGAACCCCGCGGCGCCCGTCACGGTGGTCGTGTTCAGCGATTTTCAGTGCCCGTTCTGCAGCCGCGTGGAGCCCACCATCACGCAGCTAAAGACCGAATACAAGGCAGAGAACCTTCGGGTGGTCTGGAAAAACGCACCGCTACCCTTTCACAAGGATGCGCGCCCGGCGGCAGAAGCCGCCCAAGCGGTTTTCTCACTCGGTGGCAGTGACGCATTTTGGAAGTTTCACGACCTGGCATTCCAGAACCAGCAGGCCCTCAGCGAGGAAAACTACCAGAAGTGGGCAGTTCAAGCGGGCGTGGACGGCGGCAAGTTCAAACAGGCGTATTCAGCCAAAACCTACGCCAGCAAGGTGGATGAAGACCTCGCCCTTTCCCAGAAGCTCGGCGCCAACGGTACCCCTGCCTTCCGCATCAACGGTGTGACCCTGGTCGGCGCGCAGCCGTACCCGCAATTCAAGCAGATCGTCGATCAGCAGCTCGGCGAAGCCAAAAAGCTCATCGCGGCGGGTACGCGCCCGGCCGACGTCTACGTGGAGCTCACCAAGAAGAATGCCGCGGTGTCGCCGGAGCAGCCATCGCAGCAGCAGCAGCAGAAGCCCCAGGAGCCTCCAGAGGACACCGCCGTGTGGAAGGTGCCGGTCAATTCGGATGACCCGGTCCGAGGCAACAAGGACGCTCTGGTCACCATCGTGGAGTTTTCGGACTTCCAGTGCCCGTTCTGCAAGCGCGTGGGAGTGACCATGAAGCAAATCATGGACAAATATAAGGACGATGTGCGGATCGTTTGGAAGGATACTCCGCTGCCTTTCCACCCGCGCGCCAAGCCGGCTGCGACGCTGGCCCGCCACGTTTACAAGGCCAAGGGCAACGCAGGCTTTTGGGCGGTGCACGATGATCTCTTCGAAAGCCAACCCAAGCTCGAAGACGACGATCTAAAGACGATCGCGGAGAAACACGGTGGCGGTTGGTCACAGATCCAAAGTGAAATCACCAGCGGCAAATTCGACGACAAGTTCAATCAATGCGCCGAGCAGGCCAGCGATCTGAACGCGCGTGGAACCCCGCATTTCTTCGTCAACGGCCGCCGAGTGCAGGGGGCCCAACCTATCGAGAAGTTTACGGCAGTCATTGACGAGCAGCTCGCAAAAGCCAAGGCGATAGTGGCCAGGGGAATCCCTCGCTCCCAGGTCTACGACGAGGTCATGAAGGAGGGCAAAGAGCCGCCTCCGGCCGAAAAGAAAGAAGTACCTCCCCCGGCGTCGGACAGCCCCACGTTGGGCTCCGCTGGCGCCAAGGTCGTGATTCAGGAATGGTCGGACTTCCAGTGTCCGTTCTGTAAGCGGGTTACCCCGACCCTCAAACAGTTGGAGCAGGAATACGGCTCTAAGATAAAGGTGGTCTGGCGACACATGCCGCTACCGTTCCACGACCACGCGCAGCTGGCGGCGGAAGCAGCTCAAGAGGTGTACGCTCAAAAAGGCGACAAGGCTTTTTGGGAGTATCACGACAAGCTGTTTGCATCGCAAGAAGCGCCGGGCGG
>DASXTY010000352.1:0-7996 GCA_036505155.1 Polyangiaceae bacterium
CGGTCACCACCCATACGTCAAAGCCGTTGTCCTGAAGCACATTGATGAGCTCGCGAATTTGCTCGTAGATCCGGATATAACCGGCGAGCTCCACACCGCCCACGGTCTGTTTGGTGCCCACTGCGGCGTTCACGTTTTCGAGAAACGCGGCTTGAGCAAACCCACGCACCTCGTCGGGCGTGTAACCGGCGAGCAGCTGCGCCACCCAGCCGTAGGGTTGGTTGCTGGTCGACGTGATCTCGTTATTCCAAGCGGCCAACCCGCCGGTGGTCTTCGCGTTGTAATACACGTTCATGAGCTCGGCGGCGCACGCGGCCGTGGTGCTGGTTGGTAACGGCTGGCCGGGCGAAGCTGACGCGTCGCACGCTGCGTTTAGCGCCGCCCGAGCCTCCGGGGTGAGGTTCGTGTTGGTAGCGCTCCAGTCCAGCGCGGGTGGCTGCAGGATCTTGTCGTTTTTGACCAGCCAGGCGAAGGTTGCATCGCCGATGTCATTTTTGACGGTGGTGTTGTCCCAATCGAAAACGGCAACCGGGCGCCGGTCGGGGGAGTAGCTCGCGCTCGATATGCCAATCTCGGTTACCAGCTGATTGAGCCGATCGCGATTGGATCCAGTCCAACCGTCGAGCGTGACCACGCGCGGCGGACTGGGCGGGTGCACGAATCCACCGGTCCCGGCTTGACCACCGGATGCGCCTCCGGTTCCGGTTCCAGCGCTTCCGCCGGTTGTGAGCTGTCCGCCTGAGCCGGCGCTAGGCGTTTGTCCGCCAGCTCCAGTAGCGGGGTTCTGGTCTTTAGTATCCGCACCTGAACATCCGGAAAGCAACAAGCTAGTCGTGATACCCAAGCTGCAAAGCGCAGAGAAACCAATCGATTGAAGAAGGGAACGATGCGTATTCATGAGGGTCCTCCTGATGGGGAAACTTGTACCGCCCTCTTGCAGGTTACGTGCCAGTAACGTCAGCTCGTCACTGCCGCTGGAATCGTAAAGAAGGACCCCGTTGGATCCCGGGACAGTGTCGGACACCCGGACAAAGCGGACACTTGTTACACGGACAGCTCAGCGCAAAGACGCGCGGGTGCCGAGCATGGCTCTTGTTCATTCACCCTCACATGTCGGGGCACAAGCAACTGTCGTGCCCCCGCTATTTTTTAGCCCGTACGCCGTAGCCGCAGCGCTCGGTCGCCTGCAAAGCCTTGGGCCGCTCCCCGCGGATTGGGATCGTAAGTGAGGAGCAGCGCCCAGCGGGACCGGTCGGAGCGATTGGGCAGGGAGCTGTGCAGCGTCAACGCGTGGAATGCGAGCAACGAACCGGCGCGCATAGCTGCCACTAGCATCGGAGCCTTCGGCAAGCCCTCCTCGTCGACTTGTAGCTCCTTCTTGTAATGACGGATGGGACCCCACCGGTGGCTTCCCGGAATCAGCCGAACGCAGCCATTTTCGGGAGAAGCGTCGTCGAGCGCCAGCCACAGCGTCACCTGCTCCGGCTTGGTATCGGACCAGTAGCCGTGATCCTGGTGCCACGGCTTGGCGGAACCATGGCTAGCAGGCTTGAACATGACTTTGCTCGAATGGTAATAAATGTCCGGCCCTATGAGGTCTTCCACCAGATCCAGGGCTCGATCGCTGGCGCAGAATTCTGCGACTTCGGGCACGCACTCCGTGACTTCTTGAATTTTTCGCAACAGACCGGGCTGAATTGGGACTCCGGAGGAAATGTCCCCCTCGGCGTCTCGCGCTCGTTCGAGATTGAATCCGCCGTGGTCAATGGTTGAGTCGGCGCGTTCCGACGCCACCCGCAGGATTGCGGATTTCAGCCGGCCGACCTCGGAATCCGACAGAAACGGCTGGATCACCAGATAACCCTGCTCCCGGTAGAAATCGAGCTGCGCACCGCTGAGCGTTTTCATGGACGTGGCTAGTTTATACGTCATCACGGTTCGCGCTTCAATCCGCCCGGCAAAGCCGTGGCGGAGCTCCCCGCCTGCTGCCGGTGTTTCAAAAGGCCGAGAGTGACCTGGGTCGCGCCGACCTGTCTGAGCTATCACGCTGCGCAGCGGTCAGCGAAGTTCAGCTGAGAAAGCTCTTTCCGGCGCTCTATGGGTCAAAGCCCGATCCAGTTTCTTCGGCGCCGGGCGCTACCGCGGTTACTGAGCGTATCTAACTGGCGAAACGCATCAAGTGTTGCGTCTTTCAGCATTGCAACGCCTTTAGTCGTGAGTTCTCGAATGGGAACGTGGCGAAACGCAACCGTTGCTTGCGCCAAAAAAAACATCATAAAAAAAGTACCTCGGGACGCCACCAAGCTATCATTATCGACGACTAACAAAGCAGCAACTCGGGAGTGCCAAGATATGCCGCGACAACAGATGCAGTCCGTGAGCGACTTTTTGACACCCGTCACGCCGTTACCACCGGACGAAGCTCATGCTTGTTCGAATCTCGAGGGCGACAGTCGCCCGCCCAGCGGGATCGTGAACGATGGCCGGGCTAGAACGGCGCGTTTGACTGGATTGGTGATTCAGGCTGCAATCGCAGCCGGCAACTTGCGTGACGCGAAAGACGTCCTGCGAGAGCATCTGGACGGACTGCTGGCGGACGCGCGCGGACGCAGGTACGTGAGCCCGGAGGCGATTGAGGCCGCCGTGCAGTCCGCTTGTCAGGTCTCGCGCGCCCTGCAAGACTCCCAGTGGCTTGAGGCCGCGGTGGAGCTGCTGGACGCGTTTGCGTTACCCTTTTCGGACCACGCGGCAGCAGCTCTTCTGGAAACCATTCCGGTCTTGGAGCGCTTCGATGTATCGTTACTGCAGCGCTACGCGTCGACAGTGGAGGCCCTTCCCACCAGTTTCGAAAAGCTTAGAGCGCGGCAGCGCATCGAGGAGCTCCTCCACCGGGCGGCCGGTAAGTCCGTGTACTGGGATCAAGACACCGGGTTGAGCAGCACCACCGAGTAACCTACCGCCACCGCTTTTCCGATGTTGGCGTACGAGTGCCTCTGGTCGCCTCGAAACACGACCACATCCCCAACTCCCAGGCGGTAAGCCTCTCCCGAAGCAACCAGCTCTATTTGCCCTGCCTCGCAGCAGAGGTACTCGCGCGTTCCCGGTGTGTGCGGCACGCCGGTCATGCGCGACCCAACGGGCAATTCCAGTCGCTCGATGGTGGTCCCCGGAATCTTGTCGGGCAAGAGCGATCGCACACTGACTTGCCCGCGGAGCCGCGCCGGCAGCGAGTCCCTGGGATAAAACTTGGCTTGGGCGCGTTCCGTTGCCACCAGCTCCTCGATGGGAACCTGGAGCGCGAGTGACACCCGGTGCAAAACGCTGAGCGTGGGGTTGGCTCCACCCGATTCCAGGTTGGACCAAGTGGCCCGCGGAAGACCACAAAGGCGCGCCATTTGTTGTTGCGTCAATCCGCGCGCCAAACGCAACTGGCGGATATTCCGCGCCAGTCGGTCGGCAAGCCCGTCGGAGTGCTCTCGAGATAGCAGCATTCCAATATACTGTCACAGATGACAGCACATTGTCTAGGGCATGCCATGTTGTGGTTCAGGAGGCAGACATGCATCTCGAAAACCAAGCTGCGTTGATAACCGGGGCGAGCCGGGGACTGGGCGCGGCGCTGACCCGGCAGCTCGGCGCAAGGGGCGTACGGGTCGCGGCGCTCGCGCGGCATCACGAACCGCTGGCCGAAGTGGTCGCCCAAGTGCGACAAGCCGGCGGTCAGGCGCACGCCCTGGTGGGCGACATCGCGGACAAGACCGCGACCTATCGCATCGCCGGGAGCGCAGCCGAGCTCGTGGGTTCGGTCGACATTCTGATTCACAACGCCAGCACGTTGGGACCCACTCCACTAAAGCTGTTATTGGACACCGAGTGCGAAGACCTGTCAGAGGTGCTGGAAGTGAATCTGGTGGGACCGTTCCGCTTGTCGAAGGCGGTTGCCGGATCCATGGCGCTACGCGAAAAAGGCGTGATCGTCCACGTGAGCTCCGATGCTGCGGTACAGGCGTACCCGCGCTGGGGAGCCTATTCAGTTTCCAAGGCGGCATCCGATCATCTGGCGCGGTTATTGGCCGCTGAGCTCGGCGAGCATGGGGTGCGGGTCTTTTCCGTGGACCCCGGTGAGATGGACACGGAAATGCACGCCGCGGCCATACCCGACGCCGATCGAGCCTCTTTGAGTAGTCCGGACCAGGTTGCCGCCCGGATTGTCGACATGCTGGTACACGTTGAAGACATTGCAAATGGCGCCCGGTTGGAGGCGACTCAATGGCCACCGCTGTCTTGAGCCCCGCGAGCGCTCCTCGCCAGGAGCGGTCTCGTCAACGGTTACTGCTCATCAACTCCCCGGCGGGCGCGATCTCCGACCACAAAATTTCTGACCTTCCACGTTTGCTGGCGCCGGGCGATTTATTGGTGCTGAACGACGCCGCAACCTTGCCGGCTTCGCTTCGCGCGCGCACCGAAAACGGCGATTTGCTCGAGCTCCGCCTGGCGCAGCGAAACGCCGACGGCTTTCTGGCGGTCGCCCTGGGAAGCGGCGACTGGCGTAGGCCGACAGAAGAACGGGGAGCCCCGCCGCCCCTTCGACGCGGCGCGCGGCTCGAAATTCTCCAGCCGAAACGCAACCGCGCAGCGGCGCTTACCGCGACTGTGATCGGCACCGATCCCGACCACATTCCCCCGCGCCTTTTGGCTTTGCGCTTCGACCACTCGGCCGGCGACCTCATGCAAGCGCTCTACGCCGCCGGGAGGCCGATCCAATATGCGTACCTGAACCGACCGCTAGAGCTTTGGGATGTACAAAACGTTTTTGCGTCGCGACCGTGGGCTTTCGAGTCCCCTTCCGCCGCCGGAGGCTTGAGCTGGGAAGTGCTGGGAGAATTACGCCGCCGTGGCGTCGCCCTGAGCAGCGTCACCCATGCGGCCGGCATTTCTTCAACCGGCTCGCCCTTTCTGGACCGGCGCTTGCCGTTTGCTGAAGAGTACGAAGTTCCGGAAGCCACCATTCTGAAAATTGATGCCGCGCGCTCTCGGCGCGGCCGGATCCTGGCGGTAGGCACGACGGTGGTACGCGCGCTGGAATCGGCCGCTTCGAGCGGCGCGCTACGCGCCGGGCGAGGGAGAGCGGAAATCGTCGTGGGATCGGACTACCCGCTTCGAGTTGTCGACGCAGTGCTCTCCGGCATGCATGAACCGCGCACCAGTCACTTTCGACTGCTCGAGGCTTTCGCCCCGAGCGCTCTTTTGGAGCGGGCAACCACCTTGGCGGCGGAGCTCGGTTACCATCAGCACGAGTTTGGCGATGCTTGTCTGGTGTTCCGGACCGGCTAAGGCCCTATTTCCCGCTCATCAACAGCGACACCAGTAAAATAAACGGTCCTTCATAGCCGTTGGACGGCTCGGTGATTTCCCAAGAAGCGGAGGCGCACGCGCTTCCGTTCCAGGCGCAACCGACCGACCAGTCGCGGTAAGCGTATGCGGGATACTGGCGATTCGGAATGATGTAAGTCCCGCTGTAAGCCGAGTTGGGTCCGCCGGGAACCAGACCGGGCGCCGGCCCATATTGGGATGTCTGGTTGTCGTCGCGATAATAAGGGTACGCAGGTTCGGAAACCGAGCTCGGAAGGCCGTTGTATTTGGTATTTCCGTGATCGCCGTCGCGACCCGTGAAAGAAAACCAGCTGTGGTAGATCTGGAAACTCGAGTGCTCGCCACCGTACGCCGCCATGTTGGTGAGATACACCATATTCATGGGGTTCAGCCCGAGCATGTAATGAAGATAGCGTTGCCCCTGCTCTTCCACTTCTTGCTGGGTGTGTGAGCTGACGATCCCGAAGCGAGCTGCGATGAGCAGATTGGCGCCGTACACGCTGGTATTCCGGTTGCTGCCCCAGCTAAAATCCCAAACGTTGCCGGGGCCTCCGTACATCCCGCCATAGATACCGCGCTGGGCCCAGGCGCGGTCCACGACGGCTCGGGCGGCGGCGGTTCGGATGGTCGCCTGAAGGGATGCGCTGGCGGCGGTGTTGAGCAGCGTGTTCCACGCGGCGACGGAGATCACGCCCTCGGCAGGGGTCACAGAATTGGGCAAGAGCCCGTCCCAGGTCGTCCAGTTGAAGGATTGGACCGTCTGCGCCGCGGACTGCACCGAGGGGTCCATGCGATAGACGGCGGCTGCAGCAGCGACTCTGAGCCGCCGGTCGCCGGAAGTGGTGCCGCTGAGCCAGGTCCAGCCGTTTAACGCTGCCGCTCGATACCCGGCGGCGGCGGTGGGCTGCACCGGCTCGAAGACCACCGCGGCGTGCGCCAGCGCGCGCACTGCGTTGGCGGTAGCTTGAGTACGGGTAACTCCACCTCCCGACCACTCACTGCTGGATGGGGAGGTCCCATCGAAGTATACTCGCTGTTCATTGGAGGCGCTGGGCGGCGAATTCACGGTGGCGTTGTGGCCTTTCGCAGAGGTCAAAAAGTGCCCGTCCGGTCGCTGCATTCGGACGTAGAAATCCAGCTCCCACGCCAATTCGTCCAAAATATCGGGGACACCGTTGCCGCTTTCCGGAATATTGAGCTGCCCGTCCTTCCACGCATTCGGGTTGAGCTCATAGGCAAACAACATGTGTTCGACACCACGGTCCCAGAGCGTTTTCTGGTAGTCGCCGGCATCGTGCCAACCGCCGTGCAGATCCAGGCGTCCGTCATTCGCCGAATTGGGTCCCGGACCGAGCTGATAGTCGGCGGCATGGCATGCACCGTCGACCCACTGCCCCCCAATTCCGGGGAACGGCTGGATGGCATCCGAAGCGTAAGGGAGCGCTCTATCCTGGTTGCAGCGCTGGTAATAAAAGGACTTCATGGCTACCGCGCCGACGATGTCATAAACGTCGTTCCCGATCTGGAACGTGTAGGAACGAATCCCCAGCGACGGAAGGTTCACGTAATACTCGCCGGGTGTGGTGATGGTGGAAAAGTCCGCGGTCGAATATTGGTCTCCGGAATCCTCGTCGGTCTGGAACGCGCTCGAAACCACCGTAGTAACCACCGAGTCGTCGGCGGCGTTTCGGAGCTCCGCGTCGACTTGGTCCGAGCCGCGGATTACGGCTCGCTTGGTGGCTTGTGCCAAGTATCCGAAATGATCCACGCGCAAATCTTTAGCGCTGACTGCGCCCGTTCCGCCGGCGCCGCTGCCGCCGACGCTGCTCCCGCCGCTGCTCCCGCCGCTAGTGCCGCCCGTGTTCCCATTGCCGATACCGCCGGTATTCCGTCCGCCGTTACCTCCCGATGCGCCGGGTGAAGACAGTTGAGCGCTATCCACGCATCCCGAAAGCAAAACGGCCGCGCCGCACAATAAGTACGTGTTCATCCGACGTCTTTTGCGAAACCTTTGGCAGCCGCCCACGGGTCCATTCTACTAATTCCGGCTCATCAAAAGCGACGCCAACAAGACAAACGGACCCTGATAGCCGTTGGCTGGCTCAGTGATTTCCCAGGAGGAAGAGCCGCACGCGCTCCCGGTCCAACCGCAAGCCACCGACCAATCGCGGTAGGCGTAGGCAGGATACTTCCGGTTGGGTATGGTGAAAGTTCCACTGTAAGCCAAGTTCGGGCCGCCAGGAACCAGCCCGGGAGCCGGTCCATATTGCGACGTCTGCGAGTCATCGCAATAATAGGGATATTGAGGCTCGGTCACCGAAGCTGGCAGGCCGTTGTATTTGACGTTTCCGCGCTCGCCGTCGCCCACGGTGAAAGAAAACCAGTTGTGGAAGACCTGGAAACTCGAATGCTCGCCGCCGTACGCCGCCATGTTGGTTAGGTACACCATATTCTTGGGGTTTAGCCCCAGCATGTAGTGGAGATAGCGCTGTCCCTGATCTTCCACTTCCTCCCGGGTGTGAGAGCCGAGGATCCCGAAACGAGCCGCGATGAGCAGATTGGCAC
The DNA here is from genome assembly GCA_036505155.1 of Polyangiaceae bacterium. Classification (GTDB taxonomy): domain Bacteria; phylum Myxococcota_A; class Polyangia; order Polyangiales; family Polyangiaceae; genus DASXTY01. The sequence goes on from DASXTY010000352.1 coordinate 7,939, forward strand.
CGTACGTGCTCGCATTGCGGTTGCTCCCCCAGTGCCAGTCCCACACGTTGTTGGGGTC
>DASXTY010000353.1:0-1967 GCA_036505155.1 Polyangiaceae bacterium
CTGCGTGTCCTTTGGGGTGGGAGCTCAGGGCTCACCCAAGCTCGGCATTGACTTCGCCACCGCCGAGAGCGTGATCAAAGGCGCCTTTACCAACTGGATCAGCGTGGATTGCGGCGGCGCTTTCCCATCCCTCAACATGCAGTCATTCGGTGCGATTTTTTGCAATCACGTCGAAGCCAACGAGCAAGCCGCGAACGCAAACGCGTGGATCTTCAGGGACGACGCATGGCCGTACGCCCCCGAAGGGGGTTTCGATGGCACGTATGCCCTGAGCTGCACCACATTTGATATCACTACAGGTCAAATCTACGATGTGGATGTCGAGATAAACTCCTTCGGAAGCCAGATCACGGTGGGCGATGTGAACGTGGGTGCCGACCTGGCGTCGATTGTAACCCATGAGGCAGGTCATTTTTTGGGCTTGGAGCACTCGAGTGTCGTGGGAGCTACTATGGCTCCGGCCTACCAGCTGGGCGACACTTCACTGCGGTCTCTGGAGCCGGACGACGCGGCGGGATTGTGCGGGCTTTATCCCCCCGTGCGACAGGCTGAACCCAATCCCAGCTGCTTGCCGCGACAAGGTTTCTCGCGCGACTGCCAGTCGACCGGTGTAGCGGGAGCCGCCGGAGCGGACGCGGGATCGGGCGGAGCGAATTCGGGAACGGGTGGCGCGGACGCGGGAGTAACCCCTGAACCGAAGGAGTCCAAGGGCCATGGCTGCTCTTGTCGCGTACCGTCCAGCGACGCGCCGCGCCCGGTGGGAGTCGCCTCGGCGGCGCTTTTGATCGCGTGTCTGCTCCGCCGACGCCGTCGCGCTTAAGAGTGCCTCGCCCCTCTTCGCACGGAGCCGGGCGGGCGGCCGGTAACTCGTCGAAATACGCGCGAAAGCTCGAACTCATCGCGAAATCCCACAAGAATGGCAATCTGCTTCATGCCGTGGGGGGTGGTGCCGAGCAGAAGCTCGGCGGCGCGGATGCGTTCCCTTCGGACAAAGGCCATGGGTGCCGATCCGGTGGCTCTGCGGAAAAGCCTGGCGAAAGCGGACTCACTCAAGCCGGCGATGCGCGCGAGCTCCGCCACGCTGTGCGGCTCGCTCAGGCGCTCGGCAATGTGGCGCAGTGTGCGCACCACGCGCTCGTCGCTACGCGCATCGCGACAGTGCCGGAGCTCGTGGATCAAAACGCGCAACAGCGCAAGCCGGGTTTCTTTGCTCTCCTTATCCGTTGCGGGCTCTAGCTCGAGCATCCAGCGCATGCACTCCGCGATACGCCCTCGCACATCCAGCGACAAGAGCGGGACATCGTCCAGGGCATCGCTCCCATTCCAACCCAGATACAGCATGGTAAGCGGCTGACCATCCAGCGCCCGCTCAGCGTGCGCCGCGCCCATGGGATAAAACAGAACTTTGCCCGCTCCGCCGGTCAACAACTCTCCGCGGATGGCAGTCTGGATTCTTCCAGATACCGGAACGATGAGTTCGTGCATGTCGGGATGCACATGCGATTCCAGCTGCCAATCGCTGGGAAAGGCGAGCTCAGCCAGATACCGTACCACCGGAGTTGTCACCCACTCATCACTCCATCGGTGTCAGCTCGAAGCTCAGTTTGCGGTATTTCGCCGGCGCGCGACCGAAGTGTTTGCGAAACACGCGGGAGAAATAAAACGAATCTGCGTAGCCCACCGCCGAAGCAACTTCCGCCACACTCTTCGCGGTACCGCTCAGATATTGCCGCGCGGCTTGCATGCGGCGGTCCTCCAGCCACTTCATCGGTGATTGCCCGGTCGCCCGTTTAAACACCCGTTCGAAATGCACCGGGTGCCATTTCACCGCGGCGGCCCATTGTCGCAAAGTGAGCCCTGCCTCGAGCCGTGCGCTGGCCCAGGCCTGCGCCAGGAGCACTCGGTCTACGCTGCCTTCCGCAGTTTCGCCCCCGGTCGAAAGTGCGGGTCGGGTCTGCTCGAGCGTG
>DASXTY010000354.1:0-5796 GCA_036505155.1 Polyangiaceae bacterium
AGATGTGGCAGTCAGCGAGGCGGACGCCATCGTGGCGGCGCGCGGGCTGCAAGGCGAAGAAATCGTGGAGGAGGGGCTTCCCAGACCGCCGGTGGTAACCGTGATGGGCCACGTCGATCACGGCAAAACCAGTCTTCTGGACCAGATCCGCAAGACCAGCGTGGTGACGGGAGAGGCGGGCGGCATCACCCAGCACATCGGCGCTTACACCGTGGAAAGCCCCCGCGGCACCATCACATTTCTGGACACGCCCGGCCACGAGGCCTTCACTGCCATGCGCGCGCGGGGCGCTCAAGTGACGGACATCGTGGTGCTGGTCGTGGCTGCCGACGACGGCGTGATGCCGCAGACCAAAGAAGCGGTCAATCATGCGCGGGCCGCCAACGTGCAGATCGTGGTTGCCATCAACAAGATGGATAAGGCCGATGCGCAACCAGACCGCGTGCGCCGCGAGCTCGCCGATCTCGGGCTGATCCCGGAGGAATGGGGCGGGGAAGTCCTGTACAGCGAAGTGTCTGCCATGACCCGTCAGGGAATCGACCGGCTGCTCGAGCAGATTGCACTTCAAGCCGAGCTTTTGGACCTCAGAGCCAAGCCGGACAAACCCGCAACCGGAGTGGTGTTGGAAGCCGAGCTCGACCGAGGCAAAGGTCCCGTCGCCAACGTGCTCATCACGGATGGTACTTTGCACCGCGGCGACGTGCTTTTGGCGGGATCGGCGTTTGGCAAGGTGCGCGCCATGCAGGATTCCGCGGGTCGCACCTTGAGCAGCGCAGGTCCGTCGGTGCCGGCGTCCATCGTCGGGCTCAATGACGTGCCCAATGCGGGCGATCCAGTCCACGTCATCCGTGACCTGAAGAAGGCTCAGGAGATCGCCGAGTCGCGCAAACAAAAGGACAAGCGCGCCGGAGGCACAGGAGCCGATGCACAACGGATGTCGCTCGAGGATTTGGCGAAGGCCATGGCCGAGTCGGAGCAACTCGAGCTCCGAGTGATCGTCAAGGCCGATGTCCAGGGCTCGGTCGAGGCAGTTTCCGATGCCATTTCCCGGCTGGGCAGTAGCAAGGTCAAGGTTGCCGTGGTGCACGCTGCAGCGGGCGCCATCACCGAAGGGGACGTAAACCTCGCGGTTGCCTCCGGAGCCATCATCGTGGGTTTCAATGTGCGGCCCGCCGGCAAAGCCACTGCGCTCAGCCAAAAGGAGCACATCGAGATCCGCCAATACGATATCATCTACAATGTCGTCGACGACATCAAAGCCGCCATGGAGGGCCTGCTCGCGCCGACTCTGGTGGAAAAGAGCATCGGTCGCGCGGAAGTGCGCCAGCTGTTCAAGATCTCCAAGGCGGGCACGGTGGCGGGGTGCATGGTCATCAACGGCGCGATCCGGCGCACTGCCAATGCACGGCTGCTTCGCGACAACGTCGTCGTCTGGCAGGGAAAGCTCGCGAGCCTCAAGCGATTCAAAGATGACGCGCGCGAGGTGAAAGACGGGCTCGAATGCGGCATCTCGCTCGAGAATTTCAACGACGTCAAAGAAGGCGATGTGATCGAGGCCTACGAGGTCGAGCAAGTCAAGCAGACCCTTTGAGGAGAGGCAAAACATGTTCGTCGGAGTTGCTCGCTTCGTACTTCAGATCCCCGGCGCGCGATCGCTCAAAGACCGACGCAAGGTGGTCAAGAGCTTCAAGGACCGCTTGCGAGCCCGGCTGCCGGTGTCGGTTGCGGAGGTGGGCGATGTCGAGCGCCATCAGGTGGCCACCCTCGGGGTGGTGGTGATTTCAGCCCAGTCGACACGGTGTCAGGAGGTCCTATCGGTCGCCACCAGCATGGCCGGCTCGCTGGGCGAGGCGCTCTTGGCCGACGCAGCCAGCGAAATTGTTTCTTTCGGTCACGGGGGAAGCGGCCTTCGGGGTGGCATCGAGCACGCTCTGGAAGATGAGCCCCCGGAGACGCAGCATCGCGCGGGGCGGGGTTTCGACGAATGACCGATGCACGCCGCAGCGACCGAGTCGCCGAGCGCGTGCGCGCGTGTTTGGTCGAAGCTTTCCAGCGCGAGATGGGCGATCCCGGACTAAGCTCCATGGTGGTCACCACCGTGGAAGTGCCCGCCGATCTCAGTATGGCCAAGGTGGGCGTGCGGCTTCTGGTGGGCGACGAAGACCCGGCGCTCCGGCGGCGCGCCGTCCTTCGCCTTTCGCACGCAACCGCGCGTTTGCGTAAAGAGCTCGCGCCCAGATTGGGGCTGCGCCGCGTGCCCGAGCTGCGTTTCTTCTACGACACCACGCACGATGCCGCTCGCCGCGTGGCCGAGCTACTCGCGGAGATCGACGCCGAGCGGGTGCCGAAGCGCGGCTTTCTCTGAGAAGACCCCCTTTCACGCGAAAAATGTACTTGGTATGCCAAGTACCTTGCGGCAACAGCTCAGGGGCTCTTGGCGGGTGTTGCCTTTGACGTCCGAGAAGCGCATTCACATCGCCGCTGAGCTGGAACGCGGCGAGCAAGCGATCAAAGCCGTATACGTCAGAGGCGCTGTCTCAGGGGGCCTTCGGTGCCTCTTTGGGTGCCCCGCCCTTGCCCTCTCCGCCCGCGCCTTCACGCTGCATGATCATCAGCTGCACGCGGCGGTTCTTGGCGCGATTGGCGTCGGACTTGTTGGGCACCAGAGGTTTGTCCTGACCGTAACCCTTGGCTTGGAGCCGGGCGCGATCCACGCCGATCTTCACCAGCGCATCCACCACCGCCTCGGCGCGCGACTGGCTCAGGCGCAGGTTATAAGGCGCCGTGCCGGTATCGTCGGTGTGGCCCTGCACCTCGACCACCTTGATGTCGGGGTGCTTGTTCAGCACGTCCGCGATCTCTTCCAGTATGGCCATGGAGTCGGGCAGGATTTCGGCGGAGTCGTGCTGGAAATGCACCTGCTTTTTCAGCTTGAGCTCTTTGACCGTGACCACCACGTTCGGCTGCTTTGGACGCTTGTTCAGAGTAATGCGCGCCTTAATCTCATCGCGCGGCTTGACTTCGAACTCGGTCACGCTCGGGAGGTAATCCGCCATGTCGACGGCAACCTTCGCCGGCCCGGGCGGCACGTTCTCGAACCGGAAAGAACCGGACCCGTCGGCGACGAGCTCGAGCTGACGCCCGAGCTTGTCGGTGATGGTCACCTTCGCGCCCCCGATGGACTGATTGTTTTCCGCGTCGGTCAAGCTTCCAACGATGGTTCCCACCTGTGGAAGCGCTTCGAGCTCGCAGCGCACTTCAACCGCGGTGGCCCCGGAAGGCTGAGCCGTTGATGCCGGAGCTCCCGGGGGCGGCGTGGCTCCAGCCGGAGGAGGCGGCGGAGCCGCAGGCGGCTGAGCGCCCGCCGCCGGGATTTCCGCGGTGCATTGCCCGTCGCGATAACCCGCGGCGGTCACCTTCAAGGTATAGGTGCCGGGATCCAGCTCCTGGGAGCGGAACTTCCCGGTGCTACCCGCCACCATGCCGGTCAGATCGCGTCCCTCGAATCGCACCGTCGCGTCGGCGATGGGATTACCCGTAGCTTTGTCCACCACGGTGCCCGAAATATACGGTTTGGCTGGAGCAGCCGGCGGGGGCGCAGGCTTTTCCACCGGTACCCGCTCGATGATGGGCTTGGGCTTTTCGGTATCGATCGCGTAGGCGACTCCGAGATAAAGCTGCCAGGGGAATTCGGGCGACTCTTCTTCCAAGAAACTAGACTTGGCGCCGGTTCCAATGTCGAACGCGGCGGTGAGTGCCAGGCCGTGCTCGGTCCAGGGGAAAACGCGCGCGCCGAGCGTGAACCGAGACGGAGTGGAAGCAAAACCGCCGCTGTCGCCGAGGCAGCCGTCCCCCGCGAGTCGCGCGTTGGTCAAATTGCAGGTGTAGCTCTGGCGGTTCACCGGAACGTCGATCGACCACTCGAGAAATGGGCGCACGTACTCGTTTACGAACTCGCCACCGAGACCGATCTGAAAGCTGTCGACGCGGTTGATGTCGAGACCGGTCCGCTCGATTCTGGTGATTTTTGCGCCGCGCCCGGCGGGCGGAGCCGTATTTTCCAAATCTTTGACGATGTTTCCGGAGTTGTCGAAGTAGTAGCCGAGATTCAGATGAAAGCGCAGCGGGATCACATCTTCCGGCTTGCTGCGATTATCCAGGTTCAAGCTGGCTAAGCCGCGCAAAGCAAAGCTGGTCGCTCCGCCCTTTAGCCCCACGCTTCCCGTACCGTTGAGCAGCCAGAGCTCTGCTTGGCCGCCGAAGGAAAAGATTCCGTCGGGGCTACGCGGCAAAAAGCCCTTCAGCCCCAGGTCCATGTCGCCGAGGACTTGCAAGAGTTGCGGCCTTCCTCGCGAGTCCGAAGTCGCATGATTGTGAAACCCGACAAACGCCTCCAGAAATGAAAGCACAGTGGCGGAAATGCCGAGGTGCGAGCTGACGTGCGTGACGCTGTCCTCGGCGTTGGAAACGTCGGTGGGTGAGGGCGTGCTGAAATCGAGGCAGGCCGTGCTCCCGTTGCACAGGAATCCGGAACCTGAAAACCAGCTGGTCAGAAACGAGATGCGCAGCGTGCCCGGCGCGCCCGAACCCGCCTCTATGACATGCAATAAGCCGGTCGAGGCGAGCAGCGAGTTTTGAATGTGCAGTGAACGCTCTCGCCACTCTCTTTCTTCTTTCTCATCCGCCGGGCCAGTGGCTTCGGCGGAAGCCGCGGCGGAACCTTCCCCACCGGTGTCGAGGTTGAACCCGCCTTGGGCTCCCGCGCCTGCTTGCCCAGGTGGCGCTGCGCCCGGAGGCTGAGCCGCCTCGGGTGGAGCGGATGGTTGCACAGTGGCACCCGGCGCCGCGGGGGCGGGTTGAGCGCCCGGAGCGCCGGGAGCTGGCGGAGCACCGGGTGGCGCGGGCTCGGTGGGCGCTCCGGGCGCCGGGGCTGGTTGGGCCGGCGGTGTCTCGGCCGGGGGGGGTGGAGGAGGCGCGGGAGCGGGGCCCTGGGCGGCAGCTTGGGGCGCGAACGCCAAAAGGGCCATCAATAACCAGGCGCGCCCAGAAAAAAGCCGTGAAAACGATGGGTTTCGACCTCGCACCATGCTGATTCCTAGTCCGTCCTCTCGGAGCTTTCTGGTCAATCTACCCGCTGATCCAGCCAAAAAAGAGCGTCTTTGCGCCGTCCGCCGGCTTTTAGCACTCTTTGGACCCTTTCCGGAACATTACTGTGGTTTGACGGCTGGCCGCCCGGAAGCACAGACACGGGGCAGCCTTTTCCCATTCCACCAGTACGGTTGCGGAGCCGTGCGGCCCGGTTCACGCCCGCGCGCGTCTGGACTTCTGCCACTTGCGACCACGCGGGAGGCGGGAGAGAGACCCGCCTGGGAGGGCACCCGCTGGCTGCCCTCAGCCGGGGGCTGAGTCGGCTCAGCGGTGGGCGCGATCCGCGGCAGTTTTCTAAGGAGCGCAAACCTTCTCGTTGGCAGCGCCGCCGCCGGTCGAGCGGCAGGTGAAAGCCGGACTTGCGTATTGCTGGCAAAATGCTGAATCGCTCGGGGCGCCAATGGCGGCGACCGTGGCCGCATCACAGCTCAGGAAGCAGTAGTTCTGGCCGGTGGAGGTGAACGGCGAACACACTTGCGAAAACCCGCTCCGGCATTCATTTTGCGCAAAACAACAGTCTGCATCAGTAGTGCAGGTATGCGTGCAATAGCCGCCGCCCGGGACGCTCAAGCAGGTGACAGCTCCCCTGATCTGCGCCTTATCGACGACGTTCAAGTAGCAATTGTTGACTGAGCTGCAGTACTGCCC
>DASXTY010000355.1:0-3602 GCA_036505155.1 Polyangiaceae bacterium
GCCGTGATCGGCGCGTTCGGGGCCAGCGGGGTGGTTGCATACACCAGCAGTCGGGTGCTGCTGATGTGGAAGCGCGCCATGTCCATCGTGCTCCCTCCCCAACCGAGCAAGGGGAGCGTTTGAAATGGCAGAACCAGAGCAGGTCACCGCGCGCGTGGGTGCCCACGATCCCGCCCACGCGGAAGAGTTGAGCGCAAAGCTCGAGAGCCTGGCGAAGATCTCGAGCCGCACTGCCGTTTCCACCGCGCTCGCCCTGGCTATCGTGGTCGGCTCGCTGGGTTTTTCCGCCTGGAAGCTGGACGCCTCCAAGCAACAGATCGCGCGCGCGGAGCACGAGCTCACCCAAAGGCAGAAACAACTGCGCGAGCTCGAAAAGAAGAGCGACGAAGCGAAGGTCGAGCTGGTCCAGCGCGAAGCCGTGCTCGACTCATTATCCAAAGATGTGGAATCGAAGACTCGGCAGCTCGAGACGTCGACGAAGCAGAAAGTGGAGCTCCAGGATCTGGTAGCCAAATCGGCCAATCCCACCCTGATCCGCAACGTGCAGGCGGTCGCACCGTTTCCAGCGGTTCACGCCCAGGCCACGACCGCGGCTCCGCTGGGTGCGGTCGCGCGAGTGCAGATGTCGGTGAGCCCGACCAATCGCAGCGCAGGTGGGCGACGCCTGTTTAATGTCCGCTTCTGGGTCGATCTGCCCAAAGAACGCGTGCCCGAAGTCGTGCAGGTTCAATATTTCTTCAACCATCCGACTTTCGTGCCCAAAAACAAGACGTCCTTCGACTCCTCCAACGGTTTCTCCATCGAGCAGGCGTGCTGGGGTTGCCTCGACAACGTGGAGGTGACCTTGATCGGACGCGACGCCAAGCGCCATAAGCTCGGGTTTCCGATGTGCGCGTCGCCGGCGTGGACGGCCGCTAATTCCAAAAGCGAATGACCGACATGAACCACGATACTTGGACTCAGCGGTGGCCGTGGCTCACGGGCTGCAATTTCATCCCCAGCACGGCCATTAATCAGCTCGAAATGTGGCAGGCGGACACGTTCGATCCAGAGACCATCGATCGGGAGCTTTCCATGGCGGAGTCGATCGGGCTCAACGTGGTGCGCGTTTACCTGCACGATCTTCTATGGTCGCAGGATTCGAGCGGGCTGGTTCATCGGATGCGTCAATTTCTCGACATCGCTCAGGAGCATGGAATCGCAGCCCTGTTCGTACTGTTTGACGATTGCTGGAACCAGGGCGCACAGCTCGGCAAGCAGCCCGATCCGGTCCCAGGGGTGCACAACTCGGGCTGGCTGCAGAGCCCTGGTGCCCGCGTCGTGAACGATCCATCCAATTGGGCGCCCCTCGAGAAGTATGCCAAAGAGGTGCTTTCCACTTTTGCCGACGAACCGCGAATCGTCGGTTGGGACCTGTACAACGAGCCTGGCGCCGGCGGTCAGGGAAGCCGCTCCATACCGCTACTCCGTAAAGCCTTTTCATGGGCACGCCAGGCGGCTTCGTCACAGCCGCTCACCTCCGGCGTCTGGACGGAGGGCGAAGTTACCGCCGTGCAAGTCGAGCTCTCCGATATCGTGACCTTCCACAACTACCGGGACGTAGCCAGCTTGAAGGCCCAAATCGAGGAGCTTCGTCAGCACGGGCGCCCGCTTCTGTGCACCGAATGGCTGAACCGCCATCAGGGCAGCACGGTGCAGACGTGCCTGCCCGCGTTTTTCGAATCCGGCGTTGGGTGCATTCACTGGGGACTGGTGAGCGGTAAGACCAACACCATTTTTCCTTGGGGATCGAAGCCAGGCGCACCCGAGCCGTCGGTTTGGTTCCACGATCTGTTCCGAAAGGACGGCACGGCGTTTGACCCGGAGGAGACTGCCTTGTTCCGCGAGTACCGACAGAAGGCCTAGCGACGACTGATCCACAACACCGCGGCGGCGAATGCGACCATGGGAATGGCCAGCGCAGCCAGCATCACCAAAACCAGCGCGCCCGCCAGCAGATATTCCGCAATCCCCCCGGGCTTTCCGGTGCGATGCCGCTGGATGAGCTCGAGATTTCTTCGGGTTGCTTTCCAGAAAAAGTCGAAAAGGTCGCCCGCAACCGGGATCGCGCCCAAGAGCACGTCTAAAACCGTGTTGATGACCATGCGCAGCATCACGCCCGCGGGTAGGCCCTCGCGCAACGCGAGCCAAAGGAGCGCCACATTTGCCAGGCCGGACAGCACATCACCGGCTCCCGGGAAAAGAAGTCCCAAGATGGGGTCGATTCCGATACGCCATTTCGTACCGGGCACTTGAAAGCCATCGTCGAGCAAACGAGCCAGTTGCTCGGGCCAGACGGGGCCGACGGGGGCGATCGGCGCGATCGGCGCGCTATGCGGGTCGCGCTTGGGCACGCGCTCTCTGAAGGGCCGCGGCGGCGCGACTGGCTACCTCATGAACCGAAAGCAAGCGCTGGGCGATCTCGTGAAGTTTCTCATCAGCCGGGTAATGCTTCAGAAGCTCCTCGACGTGCTCGATAGCCTGCCCCGGCGCATTGGCGTCGCCCATGTAGAAGTCGATGACGTGGCGGCGCTGCTTCAGGGCGATGGATTTGGGAAAGCTTGGATTCGCGAGCGCCATCTCGATGACCACGCAAGCTAGGCCGATGCGTTTGGTCTTCCGGCAATGCGTTTCGAGCGTGTCGAGCAGCCCCGGGTCCGTCGGGGTAAGCGCCACCAGTCTTCTGCAGGCATCGTCGGAGATGGGAGCTGAAGCGGGCAGGGGAACTATCAAGTTTACAACTTTCGCACCAATGTCACCGGCCGACGGCGGCGGCGCTTCCGCGACCAGCGAATAGAGCTCCACTAGCCGGCGCGGATCTCCCAAAGCCTGCAGCCTTCGCTCGAGGCGCGTGAACGCTTCCGGATGGCCTGGCGCGATGTATTGTACTCGCTCCAGGAAGTTTTCCGCGGCTTCCGCATCGCCCAAAACTCCTTGATAGAAATCGGCGGCGTGCATCAGGATATCCGCCTGATTCCAGAGCTCGAGTTTCTGCATGCGGCGGCTGCTTGCCAGTTTGACGTATGCGGAACCGAGATCCTGTTCCTTACCGTCCCGCATGGCGGCGGCGTGGAGCTCTTCCCATAGCTCCTTGCGCGCCTCGCCCAGCTCCAGCTCGGACACCAGCGCCTCGAGAGCGGAGGCCGGATTTTCGAGGCGTTTTTTTAGCGTCGATTCCAGTCGCTGGAGCCGCTGCATACGGGCCTTGTCCGAAGTGGCGGTCATTCGACTATTTTCCTTCCGGCTTCTCCCAGCGGCACTGACCATGCGGTCGGTCGTTGGCGGTACCCTTGAACAGCATCATGTCACCGTCGAGCTTGACTTGGTACTTTCCGACGCCGCCGCTCGCCATGGGAATTTCGAAACTAACCCATTTCCCGTCTTTGATGGGCACGCTCATATCGCCAACGCCCTCGAGCTGGTAAGAGCCCTTATAGTGGTAGCTCGCGTGGACAATTCTGTCTTCGTTGATCTTGACCACCAATTTTTCTTCGCTGCGCGTGTCTTGGTTGTCGTATCCGTTTTCTTGGAATGCGCACACACCGGATTTGGGCGGGGCCGCA
>DASXTY010000356.1:0-2271 GCA_036505155.1 Polyangiaceae bacterium
TAGCGAAGTCCCTGCTCCGCCAATTGCTCGTACACACCGCTCAGCTCCAATGACTCGCCGCCACGCGGGGGCCACTCACGCAAGCTCGACTCTGCCCCCAGCTCCGCTCCCGCCGATTCAATCACGGACCCCTGCGCATGCCGCTCCCAACCCGACTCCTCACCGCCACGGGCATGCACCAATACCTCTCGACGACCCAATTCCCCCCGACCCCCAAAGGATACTTGCAGCTCGACGCTCTCCCCCGCTCCGATCACCAGCGGATGCTCCAGAGTCAGCTCATCCACCACCCCAGCGCCCAGCTCCGCTCCCGCCGATTGCACCAACTCCAGCAGCGCGGCACCGGCAACCACCACCTCACCCAATACCGCATGACCGCGCAGCCAATCATGACTGCTCAAAGACAACCGACCCGTCAGCAGCACCCCATCCCCCTCAGCCACTGACACCCGGGCCCCCAGCAGCGGATGCTCAGACCGCGTGAGCCCCACACTCGACACATCGCCAGTCGCGGACCCCGCATCGAGCCAGTAGCGTTGCCGCTGAAACGGATAGCTCGGCAGTGACACGCGGCGGTGAGCTCCGGGGAAGATCTCCGACCAGCGCACGTCTCCACCGCGCGTAAACCAATTGCCGAGGGTTTCCCGCATCGACTCGGGCTCACTCCGGCCACGCCGAAACGAGGGCAACAGCACCGGCTCGCTCCCACTCAAGGTCTGCGCGATCAGACTCAGCAGCGTCGCTTGTCCGCCGAGCTCGAGGTACGCCTTGACCCCCAAGCCAGCCGCGCTCTTGACCGCCGAGGCGAAGCGCACCGGCTCCATCACATGCCGAGACCAATACTCCGCCGTGCTCAGCTCAGAGCCAGCGACGCGACCGCTCACCGTCGAGACCACCTTCAGCTGCGCGGGCCGATAACTCACCCCGCGCAACACCTCTGCAAATGAAGCCTGCATCGGCCGCATCAACGGCGAGTGAAAGGCATGGGACACGGCCAGCCGATGGCTGCGCACGCCCCGCTCAGCAAGCCGCCCCACCACCGCCGCCACCGCTCCCTCAGACCCTGAAATCACCACCGACGATGGAGCATTGCTCGCCGCGATCGAAACCTCCGACTCGTATCCCTCCAGCGCCGACTGCACCTCCGCTTCGCTCGCACTCACAGATACCATCGCGCCCCCAGTGGCCAGCCCTTGCATCAAGCGACCCCGAGCACTCACCACGCGCGCTCCATCCGCTAAACTAAACACCCCCGCATGGCACGCCGCCGCGATCTCTCCCACCGAGTGACCCACCAGCACCTCGGGCTCCAAACCCCACGACCGCCACAACACCCCCAACGCCCACTCCACCGCAAACAAAGCTGGCTGCGCGTACGACGTCTGCTCCAGCAATCCCTCACTCTCACTGCCCGCTGCCCCCCACATCACCGCGCGCAAGGGCCGCTCCAGCTCCCGATCGAGCTCCGCAAACGCCGCCTCCAGTGCCTCACGAAATACCGGCTCCAAAGCGCTCAGCTCGCGCCCCATCCCCAGACGCTGGGAGCCTTGCCCGGAAAACACCCACCCCAGCTTGCCAGGCCCGCCCGCCGCCACCCGCACCACCTCACTCGCCCCCCGCGACAACTCGCCCAGACGCTCCAGCAACGCCTCCCGCGTCGACACACACCACGACGCTCGGTACTCCAGCCCACTCCGAGTCGTCGCCAAGCTGTACGACACATCCGACAAGCGATCGCCTGGACGAGCCTGCATTTGCTCGCTCAGACGACTCGCCACCGCTCGCAAGCCCTCCTCCGTCCGTCCCGACAACACCACCAACGACGCAACCGGCTCAACCGAGCCCGACTCCTCCGCACCCGCAGCACTCTCTGCACTCTCCTGCGCGGGCGCTTCTTCCAAGATCACGTGCGCGTTGGTCCCACTGACGCCGAAGCTCGACACACCCGCTCGCCGAGGTACCTGCCCCTGAGGCCAGGGCATTGGGGCCGTTACGAGACGCAGTGCACCCGAAGACCAATCCACGTGCCTGGAGGGTTGCTCCGCGTGCAAGGTCTTGGGCAGCAGCTCGTGCTGCATTGCGAGCAGGAGCTTGATGATCCCGCCAACTCCCGCGGCGGCTTGGGTGTGTCCAAAGTTCGACTTGAGCGAGCCCAACAGCACGGGACGCTCTGCCGAATGACTGGCGCCGTAGGTCGCAAGCAGCGCTTGTGCCTCGATCGGGTCACCCAGCGCGGTGCCGGTGCCGTGAGCCTCGATGACATCCACATCG
>DASXTY010000357.1:0-4122 GCA_036505155.1 Polyangiaceae bacterium
GGAGAGATCAAGCCGCCGCGCTGCTCAGCCAGACCGGCTGCAGCGCCCCCGGCAATCCGCAGTCCCCCGCCGCTTCGCTCATTCCCTATTCGGTTTCAAGCCCGCTGTGGTCTGACGGCGCGTCGAAGCTTCGCTACATGGCGCTCCCGGATGGGGCTACCATCTCCGTAAAAGACTGTCAGCGGGACCCGGCTGCGTGCAATCCCGCAGACCCCGCCTACACCCTGCAGGATGAGGGCGACTGGGACGTGCCGAACGGCACGGTCTTAGTGAAGACATTCCGACTCGAAAACCGGATGGTCGAAACTCGACTGCTGGTGCGCGTCGATGCGTTCAACTGGTGGGGTTATGGCTACGAGTGGCGGCCAGACCAGACCGATGCCGACCTTTTGCCAGCCAATCAGGACGGCTATGAAAGGACCATCCCCGCCGCAGCGGGCTCACAGACTTGGCACTTTCCGAGCCGCACCCAGTGCCTGCAGTGTCACACCGATGCCGCTGGACAAAGCCTGGGGCTCGAAACCTCGCAGCTGAACATCGATTTCGTTTACCCCAACCGCGTCGCCGCGAATGAGCTCGAAACACTCGGCCGAGTGGGCGCCTTTGCGACCGGCGCGGAGCCCGCCCCGCGACCCGCTTATCCCAATCCAGCTGACGACCGCCTGCCACTGGAAGCGCGAGCGCGTTCTTATCTGCACGCCAACTGCGCCATCTGCCACCGGCCGGGAGGCGAGTCTTCGACCGACATGGACTTCCGCTTCCAGACTCTTCTCAGTGACACCCAGCTCTGCGGCCACCCCGCACAATTTGGCGATTTGGGCGCCCCCGGAGCGCTCCGGATCGCGCCCGGGGATCCTGCGAAATCCGTGGTTTCGCTGCGGATGCACAGCTTGGACCCCGCGGTTCGGATGCCGCGCATTGGCACGCGGGTCGTCGACGAAGTGGGCGTCGGAGTCATCGACGCTTGGATAGCGTCGTTGCCGGGTTGCCAATGACTTAGCGGTCGCCGTCGGTACTTTTCACCGCCCGCATGGAGGTCGATGAAGGGCGCCGCGGACGGGAGCCGCTGGAGGGAATGTTGCGGTCGCTGCGCGAGCTGGGAGGTATTTCGAGCTTGCGCGCCCCGCTCCCACGGCTTTGCGGCGCGGAGGAGCGCGTCCTGTAGACTTCGCCTTCGTACATCACTTCGACGCCCAGCGTGCGACAACGCCGCGCCAATCGATCGAGGTCGACGCCGGGAGCGACCAGCAGGCCGGAAGGAGGAGAGGGATTGATGAACAAGTCGGCAGTCTGCCGGCGCGTGCTCAATAATTCGCGGATCTCGGGGTCCTCCACCCAAATGAAGCCTGGCGTAGCGACGAATTCTGCGCGTCCGATGACGGCGCTGGCCTGCACCAATATCCTGGCAATCGGGTCGGGAAGAGGTGCCAGGGCTTCAAAACGGCTGGTTATCACATCGGCTTCGTAGCCGGCGCTCAGGGCCAACGACAAGGTCTGCGGTGTCACCGTCAAATCCAGGTCGACTCCCACTTGCCCAATTTCCACGAAAGGCGAGAGCGCAATCACATGTCCAGCGCGCGCCGCTGGCCCGATTCGCAGTGCATGGTTGTCGAGGAAACGGGACTCTACAACCGGGATGCGCGGCTGCCTGTCTGAAAAAAAAGCTCGACCACGCGGCGTTATGCGAATTGCCCATCCGGCTTCGTCGTCAGAGTCCGTTTCTCCCAGGTCCACCACGCCCAGAATGTGCAGGCTCTCGAGGGCAATCCGCCGCGCGATGTGTTCCGGCGTCTTGGGCTCCACGCCGGCGCGTAGCGCCCAGCGATCGAGCAGCCGTTTCAGCCCCGGCGTTCGAGTGTCCGCGCGCACATAGGCTTCAATCGCTTTCCACGGGGCCCAGCGTCCTGCGCCGAGCTCATGCAAGGCTTCCAAAACCATTTCTTTGACGACGCCTGCTGGGCTCGCCTCACGGGCCTCAGCAGGAGCGCGAAGTACCTCGCCATCCGGGCGCGCCGCATCCCAGGCCCCACCGCGACGCCACGCGTCGCAGAGCAAGCGGTGTAGATCGTCAACGGTGGACGATCCCGGTGGCGAAGAAACGCCAATCGCCGATGGATCCCAAAGCCCAATGGCGCGGCTCAACGAGGCCACCAGAGCCGCCGCTTCGCTGCTCCGACCGAAACGCGACGCCAGTTTGGCGATCAGCGAACGCGGCGTCCCCACGCCGGCGCGTACCTCGATGGTCGGATCGCGCACCACCAGAGCTATGGCCAGCGCCAGCGGCACGGGATCTTGGGCAAATCGCGCGCGTCGCGGGGCGTGATCTTCTCCGATCACGAAGTGGCGGATTCGCTCTCGCTGCTGCTCGCGCCGCATCCGACGCTGTGCTCCAACGATTGCGACCACTTCGCTTGGGATCAAATGACGGTTCGGGTGTACCGGAATCAAAAAACCACGGCGCTCGAGTGCAAAACCAACGCCCCGACGAGAAGGTGTGGCGCCGGTCGCACCGCGCAGTCGCATCGGCTCCCGCTCCAAGTCCAAAAGCTCTTCGGTGTCCACCTCGCCTCCAACCTCTTCGATGGCCGTGAGCAGCTTGGCCTCGAGTGTCGCAAGCTCCTCGATTTGCCGCCGCAGCGGCGCTGGATCGACGAGCGCTTGCCACGCCGGCTCCAGCGACAGTGCAATAGGTAGAGTCGCGGGTCGGCCCAAATAATGACTGGCCACGTTGGATGCGACATCTGGCTGGAGCTGCGAGAGCAAGGCGCGCACCCCACGCGGGTCCTCTCCCCCCCAGCTCTTCATCTGGACTATGTATGCAATGGGCAATATGAGCTCGAGGCCATCGTCGCCGCGGCGAGCAAACACCATGCCGCGCGCAACCAGGGGCTCGACAGCAGGCGGCAGAGCATCCACCCGAAGCACGCCTTTGGCCTCCGCTATTCGATACAAAAGCTCCCGAGTGGGCCCGCTCAGCTGGCTCGCATCCCTAGCTTCCGGCATCATCAAGAGAACGCGTGCCACTTGCGACGGCACATCGATGCGTTTGCTGTCATCGGTGGGAATCCGCAGACGCTCGATGAGCGAGCCAAGCTCATATTCCGGGAGCTGTCGCAACAGATCCTCCAGCCGTAACGCCTTCAAACGCTGCTCCATAGCTGCTCGGGATCCGCTCATGATGTGATGACGTGCGCCACCCGGTGGGACCTTCCCCGAACCCGGGTCCGGACGATCCCCTAAAGAGAGCCCAGAATCTAACGCCTGTCCAGCCCCAGCTTGCGTCAACCCCCAAATTTGGGGCAAAAAGGCCCGCCGGCATGCGGAAGTCGGAGCCGATCGATGCAAGAAGCAGCACCAGTCTTGTCTAACCGCCCCAAACACCCTGCCGGCGTCAAACGCGCGGCTTTGCAGCGCAAGCTCATCGACCCGAACTGAACATGATCCTTCGAGACCCCGTTCACGGACTCATCTCGTTCGAATCGGACGAGGGGGCCATTGTGGAAGCGCTGCTCCAAACCGCCGAGGTCCAGCGCCTGCGCCGCATCAGCCAGCTAGGGCTCGCTGCTAATGCCTATCCGGGCGCGTACCACACTCGTTTTGCGCATGCAGTCGGCGCGGCACACGTCATGACACTGTTTCTGCGCCGCATGCGTGAGCTCCACGACGTATTGCCGTTCTGGCAACGCGTCACCACCGAGCGAGCTCGCGAAGCGATGGCCGCGGCGTTTTTGCATGACGTTGGGCACGGCCCCTTCTCGCACCTGTTCGAGGAAGCGCTCCCGGGCTGCCCCAAACACGAGGAATGGACTGCGCGAATCCTGCTCGATCCGAGCACCGAAACCCACCAGACTCTGTCGCGCGTGGATAGCACCCTGCCCCGGCGGGTCGTGGAGCTGGTGCAGGGGCGGCACGAAATCACCTTTTTAGCCCGTGCGGTGAGCGGGCTCTTCGATGTGGATCGCTGCGATTATCTGCTTCGCGACGCGCACGCTACCGGGGTTAGTTACGGCGCGTTCGATCTCGACTGGTTGATGCGCAGCTTGAGCTTGGGCAAAGCTCAGACCCCCTCGCAAGCGCCGCCGCTCGCGGTGGACGGCGCCAAAGGCATTCCGGCAATCGAGT